>JAFPRF010000139.1 GCA_017400965.1 Lachnospiraceae bacterium | reverse complement strand
CGTCTGCGAGGCAGTGTCAAACAACGTATTTGGTACGCTGAACGTTGTAAAGACTTGTGAGAAGTATGGCGTGAAGCGCTTTATCATGGTCAGCACGGACAAGGCGGTGAATCCGACGAACGTGATGGGTGCGACGAAGAGAATGTGCGAGATGATCGTACAGAGTCGCAGCGGATCGCGGACGAGCTTTAGCGCAACGCGTTTCGGAAACGTTCTAGGTTCCAATGGATCGGTGATTCCGCTGTTTAAGCGCCAAATCGCCAACGGCGGACCGATCACGATCACTGACATGCGCATCATTCGGTACTTTATGACGATCCCTGAGGCTTCTCAGCTTGTTATGACAAGCGGCGCGATGGCGAAGAACGGCGAGCTTTACGTGCTCGACATGGGGAAGCCGGTGAAGATTCTGAGCCTCGCCGAGAATATGGTAAAGCTGTCTGGTCTGGAGCCGTATAAGGACATCGACATTGTCGAGACGGGACTTCGACCTGGAGAGAAGCTGTATGAGGAGCTGCTGATCAAGACGGAGGAACTCGACAAGACCGAAAACAACATGATCTTCGTTGAACGAGACAAGCCGCTAACCGAAGCGGAGGTAGATGCTAAGTTAGCAATCCTAAAAGAGGCTCTGGACACACAGAGCAACCGCGTCGTAAAGAAGGCACTTATGCAGGTGGTTCCGACGTATCACACGCCTGAGGACGTGAACGAGAAAGCAATCGAAGCAGAAGAGATGCGGATGGCCGCAGGAGTGTAAAAGAATTAAACATGGTAAAGGGGTGGAGACGAAAGTCGCCACCCCTTAATTCTTAAGAAAAATTCATAATTCCCTTCATAAATTCTTAAATTGCGTCTTCCCTTGGCTTGACGTATACTGAAAACGATAAGAACCGTGACCAAAGCTGTTCGTGAGAGGAAAGCTGATCGCAGCTGACAGGCAGGATATGATAAAGGACAATCAAAAAGTTTTTAATCGAATGCTAGTCCTGATAGATGCCCTGATCACGGCGGTCTCGTTAATTCTGGCGTATATCGTAAAGTTTTACGTGCTGTTAAATGGGCCGGGACCCGGCGTCTTGCCTCTTCGGGATTACGTTTCCCTGCTAGTTTTCATTATTCCCGGATACATTCTGCTCTATTTAAGGGTGGGTGTGTACACGCCAAAGCGCACGGTGCGCAGAAGATTCGAGATCTTTGACATCATCAAGGCAAATACCGTTGGAATGGCCGCGCTGATCATTGTGATCTACCTGATCGTGCGGGAATTTAATTATGCCAGATCCGTACTGGCATTGTTTTATGTTTTGAATTGTTTTTTGACGGGTTTGTCTCGCGTGATCCTACGGCGCAGTCTGCAGGAGATCCGCAAAAAGGGATATAACGTCAAGCACATATTATTAGTTGGTTATTCCAGGGCGGCGGAAGAGTATGTGAGCCGCATTTTGGAGAATCCCCAGTGGGGCTATTCCGTCAGTGGCTTTTTGGACGATCACGTGCCCGTGGGAACGAAGTACAAGGGTGTTCCGGTGCAGGCGACGATCGAAGCGCTTCCGAAGCTCCTCGCGGAGAACGAGTGGGACGAGGTAGCGATCACGCTTTCGCTTCGTGATTACGATTACCTCGGCGAGATCGTTGGCATCTGTGAGAAATCCGGCGTGCATACAAAGTTTATTCCGGACTACAACAGCCTGATCCCGACGAAGCCTTACACGGAAGATCTGATGGGACTTCCCGTCATCAACATCCGTTACGTACCGCTGACCAATACGGGAAATGCATTGGTAAAAAGAGCTGTCGACATTGTCGGGTCGCTCTTCGGGATCATTGTTACATCGCCGATCATGCTGTTCTGCGCGATCATGGTGAAGCTTTCGAGCCCGGGACCGATCATTTTCAAGCAAGAGCGCGTCGGCCTGCATAATAAAAACTTCTCGATGTATAAGTTCCGCAGCATGGTGCAGCAGGCGCCTTCGGAAGAGAAGAAAGCCTGGACGACAAAGAACGATCCCAGAGTGACGCGGATCGGGCGGATCATGCGAAAGACGAGTCTCGATGAGCTCCCGCAGCTCTTTAACATCCTAAAGGGTGACATGAGCCTCGTGGGGCCAAGACCAGAGAGGCCGCTTTTTGTTGAGAAGTTCAAGGAAGAGATCCCGCGCTACATGGTAAAGCATCAGGTGAGGCCGGGGCTGACCGGTTGGGCTCAGGTGAACGGCTACCGCGGCGATACCTCGATCCGAAAGAGGATTGAGTACGATATTTATTACATTGAAAATTGGACCCTCTGGTTTGACGTAAAGATCATCATCATGACCTTCTTTACGGGGTTTGTAAACAAGAACGCCTACTAGGCAAAGGATTTATAGGAGAGAGAACATGTCAAGAAACGGTAAAAGAAAGAGTACGACAAAGATCATCATTTTCATGGTGGAGCTGATCGTTGTGGCACTGCTCGGCGTAGCCTGCTACGTCGTTGTGAGAGCCTTCGGTACGGACCCCGAGAAGGAGGGCGTTACTGTCGTAAAGCTCCAGGAGGAGAAGCTGGAGATCGCAGAGGAAGTCAAAGAGAATGAGACGATGAAGGGCTACATGAACGTGGCGCTCTTCGGCGTGGACATCAGCCGTGAGAAGAAGAACGACAGCGGTACCACCGTATCCCTGTTGCCCGCGAACGACCTTCGTAAGAGCGGCCTCTTAAAGGGCTTCCGCAGTGACACCATCATGATCGCGAGCATCAACATGGATACTGGCGACATCAAGCTTGTCAGCGTATTCCGTGATACTTTCTTAAATACCGGTGACACCTACAGTAAGTGTAACGCAGCATACTCCAAGGGCGGCGCAGAGGCAGCGGTAAAGATGCTGAACACCAACCTTGACCTGAACATTGAGAATTTCGTAACCGTTAGCTACTGGGCGCTCGTTGGACTGATCGATGAGCTCGGCGGCGTGGAGATCGAAGTAGACAGTAAGGAGCTCGTTCACCTGAATAACTACGGCATCTGCATCGGCCAGACCATGGATAAGACCTATAAGAAGGTGGCCAGCCCCGGATATCAGCGCCTCAACGGCATGCAGGCTGCAGCTTACTGCCGTATCCGTTACGTAGGCAACGACTTCGCGCGTACCGCCCGTCAGAGAGAGGTCATCAAGGCCATCGAGACCGAGGCAAAGAAGGCAGACCTGAACACCCTGCTTGACGCATTCAACGTAGTACAGTCCGACATCTACACCAGCCTTCAGACCGATACCATTACTTCCCTGATCGGACAGATCGCTAACTATCGCATCGTTGACGAAGGCGGATTCCCGCTGGAGGATAACTTAAGCGTAAAGAACATGGGCGCGAAGGGAAGCTGCGTGGTTCCCGAGGATCTCGAGACCAACGTAAAGTGGCTCCACAAATTTCTCTTTGACGAGCAGGATTACAACTGTACGAACACCGTCAAGGAAGCAAGTAAGTACATCAAGAATTACTCTTCAAAGTATTAACATATCACCTTTTGGGGGAGCCTTCGAAGGCTCCCCTTTTTAGAGGGAAGAGGAGATGGCACATGAAAATCGACGTGATTATTCCAACCTATAAGCCCGGCGAAGATCTCTTAGAGCTGTTAGACCGCCTTGGGAAGCAAACGCTGCCCGTGAATCGCGTGATCATCATGAACACGGAAAAGGCCTATTTCGAGAAGTTAAAAGAGGGCACGGACTTTGCGGCAAAGTATCCTTTTTTGACGGTGGTCCATCTCTCGAAAAAGGAGTTTGACCACGGAAAAACAAGGCATCTGGGCGTGCAGAGGTCGGATGCGGATATCTTTGTGATGTTGACGCAGGACGCGATGCCTGCGGACGAGCATTTGCTAGAAAAGCT
>JAFPRF010000138.1 GCA_017400965.1 Lachnospiraceae bacterium | reverse complement strand
GCCTGCGCTGCCGCTTTCTTCTCCTCTTCCTTCTTCAGACGCTCGTCCTCTTCAAGCATGGCTTCCACAACCTCTGACTTTTTCATCGTTGAGGTTCCCTTTAAGCCTCTCGCCTTCGCAAGGTCTCTGAGTACTGATACCGGAAGTGATTCGTATTTCTCTCTCATGAAATTCCTCCTGTGGAAAATTCAAAACAAAACAATCGCACTAGACACGCAAAACCTAATATGCGCGTCACGGCGGATATTTTTTCATGTACTTATCATCGTGGGGAATAAAAAGATATTTCTTTGATATGTTCCTTACCACTGCATTGTAATATAAATTTCACAAAAAGGGAAGACCTAAATCGAAAAATTTTTCCATTTCCGTGGGGTTCGCGGACTTGAAACTTCGTTTTTCTTAGTCTATACTTAAGAAGATTTAGTAACCCGAAGTATTCATTTAAAGTTATCATATGGGAAAGAGGAAAAGAAAGTGACTACGAACGAAAAAGCACTGATGATGCACAAGGAATGGAACGGAAAGCTCGAGACCGTCTCCAAGGCTCCCGTAAAGTCCAGAGAGGATTTGGCCATCGCCTATACTCCCGGCGTTGCAGAGCCCTGTAAGGAAATCGCAAAGGACAAGGAG
Organism: Lachnospiraceae bacterium; assembly: GCA_017400965.1. Taxonomy (GTDB): domain Bacteria; phylum Bacillota; class Clostridia; order Lachnospirales; family Lachnospiraceae; genus Acetatifactor. The sequence goes on along the minus strand of JAFPRF010000138.1, from coordinate 3,709 downwards.
CTCGCTTATACTTATACGATGAAGGCCAATACCGTGGCCGTTGTCTCAGACGGAAGCGCCGTCTTGGGACTAGGCAACATCGGCCCTCACGCAGCCATGCCCGTTATGGAAGGCAAGGCCGTTCTCTTTAAGGAATTCGGCGGCGTGAATGCCGTTCCCATCTGCCTTGACACGCAGGACACGGAAGAGATCATCAAGGCCGTTACCTGGCTGGCACCTGGCTTTGGCGGCATCAACCTTGAGGACATCAGCGCACCGAGATGTTTTGAGATTGAAGAGCGTCTGAAGGCTACTCTCGACATCCCCGTATTCCATGATGACCAGCACGGTACCGCGATCGTCGTACTCGCCGGCATCATCAATGCACTGAAGGTTGTTGGCAAGAAAAAGGAAGACTGCCGCGTGGTCGTGAACGGTGCAGGCAGCGCCGGCGTAGCCATCACGAAGCTCCTCTTAACCTATGGTTTCCCTCACGTAACCATGTGCGACAAGGTCGGCATCGTCTCCAAGAAGACGGAAGGCCTCAACTGGATGCAGCAGAAAATGGCAGAGGTAACGAACCTCGAAGGTCAGACCGGTACCCTCGCTGACGCCATGAAGGGCGCAGACATCTTCGTTGGCGTATCCGCTCCCAACATCGTTACTCCTGAAATGGTAAAGAGCATGAATCATGACGCGATCCTCTTCGCCATGGCAAATCCCGTACCCGAGATCATGCCCGACGTTGCAAAGGCTGCAGGCGCAAGAGTGGTTGGCACCGGAAGAAGCGATTTCCCGAATCAGGTTAATAACGTGGTTGCCTTCCCTGGCATCTTCAAGGGTGCGCTCGAGGCGCGCGCAACGCAGATCACCGAAGAGATGAAGCTTGCCGCTGCAGAAGCGATCGCAGGCCTCGTTCCCGAAGAGGAGCTCTCCGACGACAACATCATGCCGGAGGCCTTTAATCCCAAGGTTGCAGAGCTCGTTGCAAACGCCGTAAAGAGCCGCGTAAAGAGATAATGGAAGAAATGACAAATTGGCACGGGAAGCCCTATTACTCCCTGGATGCCTATTGTAAAAACACGTACGGACATAAGCTGTATAAAATAGCCCTGAACGCTCATCTGACCTGTCCCAACCGGGACGGGCGGCTCGGCCTTCGGGGCTGTATCTTCTGTAGCGCCGGTGGCAGCGGGGAATTCGCCGTGGATGCAGGATTGGACGTAGACCAGCAGCTCGCGGAAGGGCTTGCCCTGTTTGGCAACAAATACGTCGGTGAGGAATTCATTGCCTACTTTCAGGCCTACACCAATACCTATGGGCCGCTCCCCTATTTGGAATCCATTTACCGAAACGCCCTCTCCCATCCCAAGGTGCGGGGCATCTCCATTGCAACGCGCCCGGATTGCATGGCCGAACCCGTGGTGCAATTGCTTCAGCAATTAAAGTTGGAATTCCCGGAGAAATTCATTTGGGTGGAACTTGGTCTGCAGACCATTCATGAAAAGACGGCGGACTATATCAGGCGCGGCTATCCGCTAGAGGTGTTCGAGGACGCTTTTACAAGGCTCTCCGCGGCTGATGTCCCTGTCATCGTCCATCTGATCCTAGGGCTCCCCGGGGAATCCCGAGAAGAGATCCTTGAGAGCGTGCAATGGGTCAGCGACAGAAAGCCCTTTGGGGTCAAGCTCCAGCTCCTGCATGTTTTGCAGGGTACGGATCTGGCCACCGAATACTTGGATGGGAAATTCCAGGCTCTGACAAAGGACGCCTATCTGTCTCTTATCGCAGATTGCACCAGCTTATTAGATCCCGCGATCGTGATCCACAGAGTCACCGGAGATGGCCGCGGAAAAGATTTGATTGCTCCCGATTGGAGCAGAAATAAAAAAGACGTGCTGAACAGTCTTCACCACTACTTAAAAGAACATGGCATCCGCCAGGGAGGTAAACTTGGTACAAGACCCCATCACACTCTATAAACTGATCGTACTTTACATGCTGGACCGCGTAAGCTTTCCTCTAACGGGAGCACAGATCAGCGACTTTATGCTCGAAAAAGAATATACCAATTTTCTCACCCTGCAGCAGATCATTAACGAGCTCACGGAGGCAGGCATGATCTCCGCGCAGTCCATTCGAAATCGCACGCATCTCTCCATTACCAACGAAGGCAAGGAGACGCTTCGCTTCTTCGAAAATCGCATCGGCGACGCCGTCAAAAAAGACGTGCTTCAATACTTCGCCGAGAAGGAATTCGACCTGCGCAATGAGGTCTCCGTCCTCGCTGATTACTATAAGGCAACCAGCGGCGAATATGAAGCACGCCTTGTCGCCAAGGACCGCGGCATCTCTCTCATCGATTTAACGCTCTCCATTCCCACGAAGGAATTGGCTGAAAGCATCTGTGATAATTGGCAAAAGAAAAACCAAGAGATCTATCAATACATTGTTCAGGAATTATTTTAGGCGGTGATCACTCACCGCCCTTTTCTTTTGCCTCTTTCTTGATCTTTTTCATGTGTTCCTTGATTTTCACTTCATACCCATTCCCTGAAGGTTTATAGAATTCCTTGCCATTGAGCTCGTAAGGAAGGTATTGTTGCTCTACGTAATGGTTCGGGTAATCATGTGCATATTTGTAACCGGTTCCGTGTCCCAATTTTGCTGCTCCTTTGTAATGTGCATCTTGAAGGTGGGTGGGGATGGGCAGGTTGCCGCTTTGCTGCACTTCCTGCATGGCTTCGAAAATACCGCAGGCTGCGTTGCTCTTTGGCGCGCAGGCCACGTAGGTCGCTGCCTGGGCCAGGATCAGCTGCGATTCCGGCATGCCGATGCGCTCCACTGCCATGGAAGCATTGACTGCCACGACAAGCGCCTGGGGATCTGCGTTGCCCACGTCCTCTGAAGCGCAGATCATAATGCGTCTCGCAATGAATTTCACGTCCTCTCCCGCGGAAAGCATTCTCGCGAGATAGTATAAGGTTGCATCCGGATCGGACCCGCGCATGCTCTTGATAAATGCGGAAATGACGTCATAATGATTGTCGCCGTTTTTGTCATATCGAAGGGCTCTTTTTTGAATGCATTCCTGGGCTACGGCGAGGGTAAGGTGAATCTTTCCGTCTTCGCTTCTGGGTGTGGTCATGATGCCAAGCTCTACGGCATTGAGCGCATGTCTGGCATCGCCGCCTGCGAGGTCCGCAAGGAATTCCTTGGCATCGTCATCGATCACGGCATCGTAGGAACCCATGCCGCGCTCCTTATCATAAACGGCCTTCTCGATCAGAGCCTCAACATTCTCTTTGGAGAGGGGCCTTAGCTCAAAGATGATGGATCTGGAAAGAAGTGCGCCGTTGACCTCGAAATATGGGTTCTCGGTGGTGGCGCCGATGAGGATGATGGTGCCATCCTCGACGAAGGGGAGGAGGTAGTCCTGCTGCCCCTTGTTGAATCTGTGGATCTCGTCGATGAAGAGGATCGTGCGGCGGCCGTACATGCCTTGCTCCTGCTTTGCCTTTTCCACAACCTCTTCCATGTCTTTTTTGCCTGCGATGGTGGCATTGATCTGGGTAAAGGTCGCGCTGGTGGTATTGGCAATGACCTTCGCTAGGGTCGTTTTTCCCGTGCCGGGCGGTCCATAGAATATGACGGAGCTGATCTTGTCGGCCTGGATGGCCCTGTACAGCAGCTTATCCTTGCCGATCACGTGCTCTTGGCCCACGACCTC
>JAFPRF010000137.1 GCA_017400965.1 Lachnospiraceae bacterium | reverse complement strand
TTAAAAAATTTACTTCCCACCTGTTTGCAAGTGGGAAGTTTGCATCTCTTATGAAACCTCACCTATTACGGTAAGTAGATACACATGATCTCATGGTCTGGCGTGCGGTCAGCGGTGTACACGTATTCGCCGAACTCAGTCCAGATCACCTGTTCAAAATGATCCTGGTCCTTGATCTCCATGTGGAGCTTCTGACCGTACGCGTTCTGCGCGACAACCCCTTCTCCGCTGCGGTCGATGACGTTACCGCCGGTGATGACCATGCGATCCTCCTCATTACCGAAGGGCTGTCCGCCACCGGAAAGTACCTTGACGTCGAGAATGCCGCTCGTCATTTCCGTCGTCCAATGACCCATGGAACTTCCGATACCCATCGCTACGCTTCCCTCGCCGTAGACTGTGATGTCACAGTCTCTGCAGGTTGTCGTACCAGCGCCGGAGTAAGATCCGATCACGGAGCCCGTATCGCAGTGCACCAATGCGTTCACGGAGCCTGCGTCAAATGCGATGGAGCAATCGCTTCCAAACAGGGAACCTATGGCGACGGAACGCTCACCGTCCGAGATCACGTTCAGGTACCCGTGGCTGTGGAGCTTGAGCTTACCCTTCACGGTACCAATGCCGATGGCCTGGTTACCGGACTCCTTTACCACCACGTCTGCTTCGCCAATGTCAATAAATGCGTCTCCCGAAGAGCTTCCAATGCCCAGCACGGAAATGCCGGAGCCCGCGATCTCCAAGTGGCCGCTGCGGATCGTGATCGGGGATGTGCTGTAACCGCCGCCGACGCCCACGATCTTGTCGCCGGAGGAAATGACCTTGATGCGGCCCGTGTGCTCGAAATTGATCTCGCCGTACGCTTCGTCATACTTAGTGCCAATGCCCACGGTGAAATTATCGTTGGCGTTGACGAGCAGCGCACCTCTTCCGGTCACCTTCAGCTTTGCGTTGGCCGGTACCAAAATGCCGTTCTTATTGATCGAGTTATAGCCATTTAAGTTCAGCTCGACGGTACTGCCCTTGCCCAGCTGGATGGCAGGCTCATCAATACCCGTCAGGTTCACGTCCGTCATGACGATCCTTGCGTCCGCATTGTCCGCCACGCGCAGCGTCATGTTCAGCGTGCTGTCCTTGCGTCCCACGAGACGGATCTCGCCGGATACGACGTGACAGTAATTGTATTTGCGCAGCGCGAGGTCTACCAAGTCAACCTCCTCGCCGTCCCTTGCGGTGTACACCTTCTGCTTGCCCTTATTGTATACGGACAGGGTTAGGTTCTCGTTGATGATCTCGTCGCGGATGCGCTCGTCCACGTCGTCTGCAGGCGTCTCTGCGGGACGACCAGTATAGAAGCCCTGGATCAGGTCCACGCCAAACTCGATGACGGTGCGCAGCTCTGCCAGCGTCTCCACGCCCTCTGCGAGCACCTTAATGCCATTCATGGCGGCGAACTCGATGGTGTTCTTTACGAACATCTGCTTATTGACGTCGCTGTCGATGCCGCTGATCAAATAGTGATCGATCTTAATGATCTGCGGCGTGTAACGAAGGAGGTTCACGATATTGGAATGACCAGTGCCGAAATCGTCGATGGCGATCTGAACGCCGTTCTTGCCCGCGCTAAAGCGCTTGAGCGCCTCCATCTCCTCATCGGTACTCGAATCCTGCTCCGTCACTTCGAAGACCACGGAGTCTAGATACTGGCCGTACTTCTCGGTCAGCTCTGAGCACTCGCTCTCCGTCAGGAAATGGTTCGGGATCGTATTGATGAAGACCTTGCGGCCATGGAACTTTTCGTTTTCCTCCGAATATTGCTTCAGGATATTGAACATCGTGGCATGCTCGATCTCATTAAGGCGCTTTTGCTCTCTCGCAGCGTCGAGGATCTCGAGTGGTGCCAGATTGATGCCGCCCTTGGTACGCATCAGCGCTTCGTAGCCGTAAATCTTACCGTTGCGGGCATCCACGATGGGCTGATAATGATAGCGGAACAAATTGTTCTCCAAAAGGAGATTAAATACGCCGAGATAATCCACGTTGGAATCGCGCACGCGCACCTTTTGAGAACCGCTCGCGCGCATACGATTTAGGAACATCTCGTTCGATGCGTATTTTACGAACGCCCCAAGGGAACCCGTCCAGCCGGGATCAGCCACGGTACAACCCATGCTGACCTCAATGTCGTAGGTATTGTCGCTCGCCTGATTATAGGCTGCGATCGCCGCCTGTATCGCCGAGGATATCTTTGCGTTCGTCGGTCCGATGAGCGAGGGATCGTCATAGGCATGGATCAAAAGGAATTCTGACTCAGAGTTCTTTGCCAGCAGTCCGTCGCGCCCACGCATGGGCTTTAACTGCTCGGCGAGAAGGCCGATGATCTCCTCCACCACGTGAATGCCGTAATTTTCGTAGATCATGGCATACTGCGGCAGCGCATAGATCGATACAGACAGACTCTTTGCATGATTCTCTTCGTTCGCCGCAAACTCCTGGAACCACTTTGAAGCACCCTTTAAGTTCGGCAGTCCCGTCATGGGATCGCGGAAGACGGCGCCCTCGATCATCCGCATGGTCTCGCGATTTCTGAACTGATTGATCAGGGAATTGCAGATCAGGTTCGCCAGGCGAACGATCTTTTTCATCTTATAGTTAATGCTCCCGATGTAGGAGGTTTTCACGGCATAATAGCCACAATAAAAATCCTTGGAATAAATGGACGTGATCACGTAACAGGTCTCATCCTCTGCCCACTCCCAGGTCTCGGGCAGCATGTCATTATCCTGCAGATGGCTTACTTGATGATTTGGATCATAGGCACAGGGAATGGAGATCATGACGCCATCCTGCCATTTTTCCATTGAGGCGATCTTCATAAACTTGCTGCTGACGCAGACAAAGGATCGCGCAAGGATGAATCTTGAAAGCGGATCCAAGAGTTCTCCCACGTCCTCAATGTTCAGCATGCGCTCCGTCTCGGAAGTGACGTAATCCTCATGGGCTTCCATGGATTCCAAGAGCTTAAAGAGATCTGCTGCCGCCTCGTCCCTCTCCTTGGCCTTTGGCTTCACGCAGCCGCAGCTCTCGGAAATGATCGTTCCGTAAGGGATACGGTATTCCTGCTCCACGGACTCGCCCGCAAACAGCTTGCGGAGCACTGCCACGCAGGTCTTCGCCTGTTCCTGCCAATTTTCGCGGCAGGTCGTCAGCTTCGGATAATAATATTCGATGGCTGGGATGCCGTCAAAGCCAGTCACGATCACGTTCTTGGGAACAGAATAGCCAAGCTCCTTGAGCTTTCTGCAGACGCCGAAGGCCATGTTGTCGTTGGCGCAGATAAACGCCTGGGGCAGCTTTCCGTTTAGGGCCAGCTCCTCCGTGATGCGCATGGCGGGCTCGTCCCAATAATCGCCATAACCCATTCTCGCTTCGTCGAAGGCCACGCCAAACTCTTTCAGCACCTCTTTATAGTAGCCGAGACGCTGTTCAGAATTATGGTCTCCCTTGCGGCCAGCCATAAAGAACGGATCCGTTACGTGATGCTCTCGCAGAATGTGACGCACAAGCTCCTTAAAGGATTCCTCGCAATCGTTGACCACGCGAACGCAGCCTTCTTCCTCTCCGTTGAGGACAACGACGGGCACCTTGCGCTCTCCCGCGCGGGTGATGATGTCCTTTACGATCCGCTCGTCACAAAAATGCTCCGCGCAGATGATCAAGCCGTCTAAAATGTCAAAGTCCATGCGGTCGTAAACGGTGCGCGCACCCTTGCTGTAAACGTCGTCCTTATAGAAGTCTTCCATGCTGTTGAAGCAGATTAATTTAAAGCCCGCTTCCACCGCTGCAAGATTGATCTCATCCGCCAGAGCGCCGCGCACTCTGTCATGTATTTTCGTTACGCAAAGTCCTATGACCTTTTTTTCACCAAGCATACTTACCTCCACCGGAGTTTCCATTCCGGGCTTCCATTGCTGTCTCCCTGTGGAATTGCGTAAAAACCCACTTTCCATGGTTATATTTTACTAAAAAAAAGTCAATTCATCAACCTTTTAAAGCGAATCTCACAAAATTCTATCGAAATTGTTACCTTTTTGATTTTCGATTTTCGAGGTCCCGAAAAGGCCCGAATTTACGCGGTTTCCGAGAGTTTTCGTCAAATTTCGATTTGTAAAAATATACCAAACAATCGCGTGAAATCAAAAAATTGATTGACATTTTTTTGGGGGAATACTATACTTTAAGAGGATTCTAAAAGCAAGCCATTGAACTCACATATTTTTGTAAGCCCTCATTCGCTTCAGCGATCTTGGCTACGAAGTGCAGAGTAAGTGATCTGTAGATCATGGAATGATGGTTGACAAAAATATGTGATTTTTTTGTCCTACGTTTTAGAATTACTAAACCTAAAACGGGCCCAGTCCCAAATTAAGAAGGAGGTACCAAAATGAACAACGGTACAGTTAAGTGGTTTAACGCACAGAAGGGTTATGGTTTCATCACCAACGAAGCTACTGGCGAGGAAGTATTCGTACATTTCTCCGCTATCAACGCTGAAGGCTTCAAGTCCCTTGAGGAAGGTCAGAAGGTTACTTTTGACACCGAGTGCGACCCTCAGAACAGCAGCAAGATCCGCGCTACCAACGTTACTGTAGTAGCTTAATATTGATCCAAAACTGCAAAATTAAGTGCCAGGCATCTAGCCTGGCACTTTTCTTATGCTCTTCTTTTCTATTAAATTACTTTCCAAACATGATGTTCTCATTGCCAAACATCTTCGTCAGAACGGTTACCAGTACGCCCGTGATCACTACGTTCGCACCGATGGTTAAGCCGATCATGGTCAAGTCCGTATTGAAACCGAAGATGCTCGTCATCGCCGTTACGGAGTTGAGCAGCGGAATGAAGAAGGTTGCCTTGCCACCCATGTCGATGCCCAGCATCGGGATCAGGCTTACCAGAATGATCACTACCATGAAGGGCGCCATCATCGTCGTTGCTTCCTTCACGCTCTTCGCATATGCGGAGATCAGGGAAATGATGGATACCATTACCAGCACAGTGGAAATGATCAGTACAAACAGAAGCAGGTAATCCGTAATGCTGTAGGTGATCGCGTCCATGTCCACCTCTCCGCCCATCATCTTCGGCAGGGACAGCGTCGTTCCAAGGAAGCTGGAAATACCGGCCAGCAGTGCGATGATGCTAAGGCTGATCACCTTGCCAAACGCCAATGCGCTTCTCTTTACAGGGGTTACCAGGAGCGTTGCGATGGTACCTCTCTCCTTCTCACCTGCGATGGACTCAGGTGCCACGCCGGAGCAACCGCTGAAAATAAAGGTCATGATCAGCATCGGGAGAAGTCCGGAGAGCATCTTACCCATAATGCCGGTCTCAGAGGCCTGATCGAAAGATCCAAACTTACCTTCGCCCTCGGCACTCATGTTGATGTCGTACTTATTGACTAAGCTCTCCTCGAAAGCAGACAGCAGGCTTTGCATCTTACTGTAAATGGTTCCGGAATTGCTCTTTTCGGAGCTGTAGTACATCTCGATCTGAGGCGCGGGCTGTCCGGAGGTAATGTCATATGCGGCAACGTCCGTCATGAAATTCTCAGGGAAGTAGATCAGCAGGTCCTTCTCGCCGTCGGCGATCTCTTTCAGGATGCGTTCCTTGTCTGCATCATTGCCATCCCAATCCTCCCACTCAATGTTCGCGGGCTTCGTCATCTCACGGATCTCTGCGGGCATGTTTACGCAATAAGCCTTGCCAACGTAATCGTCTGCCGTGGAGAACTGCTTCATCATGCCCTCTCCCATCAGGCTGTACATCAGATAGATCATGAGGCCCGGCATGATCACGGTCGTAAATACCAGTCTCTTGTCCCCAAAGAAACGGGCCATCTCTTTCTTAATGATTGTTATAATGTCATGCATCGATCTTACCTACCTTTTCCTCATAGATTTCAAAGAAGCGCTCTTCCATTGTCTTATCGCCGCAGATGGCATCCAGCGTGTCACAAGCGACCATCTTACCATTGATCACGATACCCACTCTGTCGCAAATCTTCTCGATCAGGCTGAAAATGTGGGTGGATACGATGATCGACTTTCCTCTCGCCTTTAAGTCAAGCAGGAAGTCCGTTACCACCTTCGCCGTCAATACGTCAAGGCCGTTGGTCGGCTCGTCGAAGATCACGACGTCAGGATCATGTACCAGGCTGACCACCAGGCTAACCTTCTGCTTCATACCGGTGGAAAGGTTACCAACCTTTACCTCTGCGAACTTATCGATGCCGAAGCGCTCAAACATCTCCTTCTTGCGCTTTGCGGCAACCTCAGGTGCCACGCCGTAAAGTCCGGAGAAGAAATCGTACTGGTAGTTCGGCGTAAAGAAGTCCTCCAGCTTCAATTCGCTGGTCAGGAAACCGATCTTGGAACGCACCTGCTCCGGCTGGGACACGATGCTGGCGCCGTCCAAAACGGCATCGCCGGAATCGGGCTTGATCAGGGTTGCAAGCATACGAAGGGTCGTCGTCTTACCGGCGCCATTCGGTCCAAGAAGGCCGAACACTTCTCCCTTGTAAGCAGTAAAGGAAAGGCCGTCCACTGCTACCTTGACCTTTTCTTTGGTGTTTTCGAGTTTTTGCTGCTTCGCGGAAAGCTTGAAGGTTTTCCGCAAGTCTTTTACTTGTAATAATTCTTCCATACTTCCTCCACCTTCTAGGATACTTCCTTTTGGGAATAGGCCCCACACGCCAATTCCCTTGTGTCATCCTCTGGAAACCATCATAATACGCTCGTGACAATTTGTCAAGTATGTTTTACAAAAAGTATAATAAAAGGGGCTCCTCTTTCGAGGAGCCCTAGGCTTTTAATACTACTGAACGATGTCCTCATCGCCGAAGGGATCGCCACACTCAGGGCAGAACTTCGGAGGATTCTTAGGATCTGCAGGAGTCCAACCGCACTTATCGCACTTGTACTGAGGTACGCCTGCGGGCTTCTTAGCGCCACAGTTGGTGCAGAATCTACCCTGGTTTACTGCGCCGCAGTCAGGGCAGGTCCAACCAGCCGCTGCAGGTGCGGGTGCGGGCTTCTTAGCGCCACACTCAGGGCAGAAGTTACCGGATACGGTTGCGCCGCAAGAGCAGGTCCAAGTGTCTGCTGCGGGTGCGGGAGCTGCTGCAGGTGCTGCGGGAGCCGCTGCTGCCTGCTGCTGACGCATTGCCTGACCCTGTGCCATCAAGCCGTTAATGTCAATGCCGCCGCCTGCTGCGTTCTGCGCTGCGTTCATGCCCATGAATGCCATCATAGGACCAGCGGAGGTGTTACCAGCCGCGATCTTCAGGGCATCGGCCTGCGCTACGCCTGCGTATGCTGCCAAACGGGTAGGATCCGTGTAAGCAGCCTGCTTCTGCATCTCTTTGATCATCTTCTCGTCTTCTTCGTCCGCCGTCATGGAGGAGATACCGAAGGAAACGACTTCCAAACCTCTGTGGCCCCACTTGTCGGACAGCACTTCGTTCAGCGCGTTGGCGATGTCCTCAGTGTGAAGGGTCAGAGCGGAATAACGAATACCCTGTGCGGAAAGCTTACCAAAGGCGGGCTGCAGGGAAGTCATGATCTCGGACTTCAGCTGGCTGTCAATCTTGGAGCGCTCGAATACCTCGGGCACGTTGGAAGCTACGTTGGTATAGAATGCGATAGGATCGCATACGCGATAGCTGTACTCACCGAAGCATCCGATGGAAATGTCGATATCGATGCCTGCGCGCTCGTCAACTACGCGGAAAGGAATCTTCTTGGGCGTACCATAAGGGTTGCCGTAGAGCTCCTTGGTATTGATGTAATAAACTCTCTGCTCCTTGCCGCTGTCACCGCCAAAGGTGAAACGCTTACCGATGTTCTTAAAGGTTTCCTTAATGGAATCGCCGAGATTACCGGTAAAGATGGAAGGCTCAGAAGACTGATCGTAAATATACTCGCCGGGAACTGCGCAGAGGTCTGCAACCTTACCCTGATCTACGATCAGCATACACTGACCGTCAGCAACCGCGATCACGGAGCCGTTGGTAATGATGTTGTCATCGCCCTTGTTAGAGGACTTGCTGCTGGTTCTCTTATGACCGCGAACCATCAGATACTTTTCACTGATCGAATCACAGTAGAAGAACTCTTTCCACTGATTAGACAGGGAACCCGTTACTGCACTAACGCCTGCATTCAGAATGCCGCCCGCAGCATCAGCAACCCCATTTACTGCATTGCCAAGAACTGACTTTAAACCCATTTTTGCTACCTCCTAAGTTTAATTGTGGAATTCAAAGCTCGCTGGCGGTTTCTCTCTTAAAACCCCCACGGCCTAATTATAGGATTTTTCAGACTTTTCGTCAATCTTTTTTGCGTTATTTCACAATACTTTTATACTTTCTTAACTTTCTTTCTCTTCGTTCTTTTCCCGTGTCTCTTCCTTGAGATCCCCCGATTCCTTCAGGGGCTTTAGGTCCTCTGGCGTGAGGCGTCTGAAATCATTGATCCCGGTCACGAGGAGCTTTATAGACTGGATCGTCGTACTAAATACCCCGCCCTCATATAAGGAGAACAAGATCAGCCCCACGGGGATCGCAACGATCATGCCTACAACGCCGTCAAGCTGATACCCCAGATACAAAAGGAACAGCGTGGGAAGCGGCTGCATGCCGATGGAATCACCCACGATCTTCGGCTGTATGATCTGACGAAGGAGCTGTCCCAAGCCCCAGATAACCATAAGACCGATCGCCATCTTATAATCTCCGCTCAGGGCCTTTACAGCCGCCCAGGGCCACATAACGGCGCCCGCGCCAAAGAACGGCAGGAAATCCAGAAACGCGATGCCGAGGGCGATCAGAAGAACGTATTTCACCTTCAGGATCCACAAACCGATGACCAGTACGAAGTAAACCCAGATCTCGATCTTACACTGCGCCTTGACATAACCGCCCACTGCCTGTACAAGGCTCTTCTGGATCAAGTGGTAGCGGTCCTGCAATACCTTCGGTACGTTTTTACAACACCAGGCGTTGATCGCCTTTCTGTCTGCGACAAACAAATAAGCAGAGAGTAGCGCCATGATCACGCCGATAAGGAGCGTCGGAAGGTACTGGGCAAATCTTCCCACCGCAACCAGCGTCGGGCTTCCCATCTTTCCCAAAAATTCCTTGGCAGAGGTTTTTGCCTGCTCGAGCGCACTGTCGATGGATTCATGAATGTTTTTCGGCAAGCCTTGGTATAACTTATCCAGGCGTTCTCCAACCTCATTGAAATCCTTCTGTACGCCAGCCCATAATTCAGGTACGGACTGTGCAAAACCCATGCCTTCTTTCACCAGGATCGATCCCACGCCATAGATGGCGAAAACGATCAAGGCGATTACGGCGACGATCACAAACGCACTTCCTGCTTTACGTTTGATCTTCATCTTCTCTTCAAAAAACTTTACGGGTGGACCAGCCATCCAGGCGATCACCCAGCCCACCACAAAGGGGGCAAAAAAGGCAAGGAGCCATGGAATGAAAAAAATGCAAAGGAGCGCTATCGCAATGGTGATCACGATATTCACAACGGCCTTGCAATACCTTCTCATACTTCCCCTCCAAGTAATTGATCCAATAATGCGTAAATCTCGTCCCTGCCCTGCTTTGTCTCCGCGGAGAACGGAATGATCGTCGTCTCCTTTGGAGCGTTAAGGCCTTCCCGAATGAGCTTCACCTGCTTGTTCGTCTGGCTCCGGTTGATCTTGTCAAGCTTGGTCGCGATGATCACGGGCGTAAAACCCATGTCGCAGACCCACTTGTACATGGTCCGGTCATTCTCCGAAGGATCATGACGGATGTCGATCAGGAGAAAGACGAGCTTCAGCTGCGCGCTCTTCTTCAAATAGTTTTCGATCATTTTGCCCCATTTTGCTTTGATCTCCTGGCTGACCTTTGCGTAGCCATAGCCAGGGAGATCAACAAAGTACAGGGCATCATTGACGTTATAGAAATTGATGGTCTGTGTCTTTCCCGGCTGGGAGCTGGTCCTCGCCAGGGATTTGCGGTTCATGAGCGCATTGATCAGAGAGCTTTTTCCGACATTACTCTTTCCGGCAAATGCGACCTCAGGAAATTTATTATCTGGTAACTTACTCGTCACGCCACAAACCGTTTCCAGACATACGTTTTTAATAACCATAGGTTACTTCCCCACTGCCTTCTTCCCACTATCTCTGCGGATAATGGTGGGCTCTTTGGTGCCTTCCACGGCTTCCTTGGTGATGATGCAGCGGCCGATGGTGTCGTCGGAGGGAATCTCGTACATGGTATCCATCATGATGTTCTCCATGATGGAGCGAAGGCCTCTCGCACCGGTCTTTCTGTCATACGCCTTTTGCGCGATCAGATCCACGGCGTCATCGTCGAAGGAAAGCTTCACGGCATCCATCTCGAAGAGCTTCTGATACTGCTTGATCAGCGCGTTCTTGGGCTCCGTGAGGATCTTCACCAATGCGTCCTTATCGAGGCCGCGCAGCGATACGTTGATGGGCACGCGTCCCACAAACTCGGGGATCAAACCAAACTTGGTCAGATCCTGAGGTACCACCTCTGCCAGAAGATCGCTGATCTCCTTGTTGGTCTTTACGCTGCCTTCGGTGTTAAAGCCGATGGCCTTGCGGTCCAGTCTCGCCTCCACGATCTTCTCGAGGCCGTCAAATGCGCCGCCACAGATGAAGAGGATGTTGGTGGTATCGATCTGGATCAGCTCCTGATGAGGATGCTTTCTGCCGCCCTGAGGGGGCACACTCGCAACGGTACCCTCGATGATCTTCAGGAGTGCCTGCTGCACGCCCTCACCGGATACGTCACGAGTGATGGATACGTTCTCACTCTTTTTGGAGATCTTATCGATCTCGTCGATGTAAACGATGCCGTACTGCGCGCGCTCCACGTCGTAGTCTGCTGCCTGAATGAGCTTTAAAAGGATGTTCTCCACGTCCTCGCCCACGTAACCGGCCTCGGTCAGCGTCGTCGCGTCAGCGATCGCAAAGGGCACGCCAATGATCTTCGCCAGGGTCTGCGCAAGATAGGTCTTACCAGAACCGGTGGGTCCGATCATGATGATGTTACTCTTTTGCAGCTCTACGTCACCTACGCTCTTCGGCGCGGTAACTCTCTTGTAATGATTGTAAACCGCCACGGAGAGAACCTTCTTTGCCTCCTCCTGGCCGATCACGTAATCATCGAGGAACTTCTTGAGCTCCTTGGGTTTTAAGAGGTTGACGTCCATGGGACCATTGCCTTCGGGCTCATCATCCTCGAGTTCCTCATCCAAAATGTCTGAACAGATGTCAACGCACTCGTCACAAATGTAGACGCCGGTAGGGCCCGCGATCAGCTTGCGGACCTGTCCCTGATGCTTCCCACAAAAGGAACATTTGATGTCATCGTCCGTAAATTTGCCTGCCATTTTCAAACTCCTTATTATGCGTTTTCGTGGGAAGCGATCACCTTGTCAACAAGGCCATACTCCATGGCTTCCTTTGCGCTCTTCCAATTATCTCTCTCGGTATCGGCGCAGATGGTCTCATACTTCTGACCGGTCATCTCTGCGAGCATGTGGTTCATCTTCTCTCTCGTCTTCAAGATGTGCTTTGCAGCGATCTCGATCTCGGTTGCCTGACCCTGAGTTCCGCCAAGAGGCTGATGGATCATGATCTCCGCGTTGGGAAGTGCAAAACGCTTGCCCTTCGCGCCGCTTGCGAGCAGGAAGGCGCCCATGCTGGCTGCCATGCCGATGCAAACGGTGGAGACGTCACACTTTACGTACTGCATGGTATCGTAGATGGCCATGCCTGCGGAAATGCTGCCTCCGGGGCTGTTGATGTAAAGATGAATGTCCTTATCGGGATCCTCTGCTTCGAGGAAAAGGAGCTGCGCCACAACGATGCTGGCGGAGACGTCATTCACTTCCTCTCCGAGGAATACGATTCTATCCTTCAAAAGTCTGGAGTAGATGTCATAAGATCTCTCTCCCTTGCTGGTCTGTTCAATGACGTAAGGTACTAAGCTCATGTTTTTACCTGCCTTTCTGTGTGGAATTACCAACACTTCTAGTCTATCTCAAAAATCGTTTTTTTTCAACGAAAACCAAAAGAATTTAGAAAGTTTTAAGGATAGTTTGCATAAAAAATAGGGCCGCGTCGTAATCGACGTGGCCCTTCATAAATCTGATTAAACTTCCTTTGCGTTCTCAACAAGGAACTCCTGAGCCTTCTTGATGCAAACGTCCTCAAGTACGGACTTCTTGCCCTTCTCGCCAAGAAGCTCTTTTGCCTTGTCAGCCTCGATGCCATAAGCCTCAGCCATGGTCTTGATCTCAGCCTCGAAGTCTTCCTCGGAAGCGGTGATGTTCTCAGCCTTTGCAACTGCCTCAAGTACCAGACGGCCCTTGATGCGCGCCTCAGCCTGGGGCTTAAGCTGCTCCATCAGAGTATCGGTGTCAAGGCCAGTGTACTGCATGTACTGCTCAAGGTTGATGCCCTGTGCCTGCATGTTCTGTGCATACTCGTCAAGGATCTGTCTCTGGGTGGTGGTTACCATTGCCTCAGGGATGTCCATGGTAGCGTTTGCGATCACGGCATCGATCACTGCGTCGATCTTGTCTCTCTTCGCCTCGGAGACCTTTCTCTCCTCAAGGTTCTTCTTTACGTCAGCCTTGTACTCCTCGAGAGTATCAAACTCGGAAACCTCTGCTGCGAACTCGTCGTCCAGCTCAGGAAGCTCCTTCTCCTTGATCTCCTTAACGGTACACTTAAATACTGCTGCCTTGCCTTTGAGCTCAGATGCCTGATAATCCTCAGGGAAGGTTACGTTTACGTCGATCTCCTCGTTCAGGTTCGCACCGATGAGGCCCTCTTCAAAACCAGGGATGAATGCGCCGGAGCCGATGGTCAGGGGATAGTTCTCGCCCTTGCCGCCGTCAAATGCAACGCCGTCTACAAAGCCTTCAAAGTCGATCACGGTCTCGTCGCCAGCCTTTACGGGTCTGTCGGTGATCACGATCGCCCTTGCGTTGCTCTCTCTTTCCTTATCGATGGCAGCTGCAACCTCATCGTCGGTCACTTCGGTCTCTGCCTTCTTTACTTCTACGCCCTTGTACTCGCCAAGCGTAACTTCAGGCTTTACTGCTACCTCAGCGGTAAAGGTCATGCCCTTGCCAGCCTCGATCTCGGTAACTTCGATCTTGGGAGAGGATACGATCTCTTCGGTGCACTCTTCCAGTGCCTTGTCGTATGCTTCAGGGATCAGCTCGTTTGCTGCATCCTCGTAAAACACAGCCTCACCGTACATCTTCTCGATCAGCTTGCGAGGTACCTTACCCTTACGGAAGCCGGGAACGCTGATCTTATTCTTGTTCTTCTGATAAGCCTTCTCCAGTGCCTTCTCGAGCTCTTCAGCGCCAACCGAGATGGTCAGCTTCGCCATGTTGTGCTCTAACTTTTCAACTTGTAAACTCATGACAATCTATTCCTCCTTAATACTCTCGTATCTCCATTCCATCACTTTTCTTTCAAATGAACCGGAAATTTGGACACAATCACAGTCAATTAAGGATTATAACATAGATGCAAGCAAAACACAATATTTAATTTTAGTTTCCATTCGAAACCTTTACGTACTTCGAGATCTCTTCGAACGCTGCCCAGGTTTCTTCCTTTGTTGCAGCATTGACGTAATAGATTCTCTCCTTCGTCACGATCTTAACGTAGGCTTCGCCCTGAGTCGTCAGGAACGCTTTACACTTTCCGGCATCCCATTCAAGGTAGTCCCCCTTCATCATGGTAGGCGTACCAACGCCCGCCACTCTCGAAAGGCGCAGATCCGATAAGTCTTCTCCGTACGCAAGGCTCTCGATCTCGTCCGCTTTGATTTTATATTCATCCCAAAACTGATGGCAGATGATGGTTTCGTTCTCGACGCGAAGCTGCATCGGCGTATTCTCCAGCATGCCAAGGAAGATGACCGCACCGATGGTCACGATGATGGACAAGGCACCAAGCGCCGCAACCAGCTTTCCAACGGGATGTGCAAAGTTCACCGTGCCGCCCACGCCGACGCGCTTTTCGACGTTGAGTCTTTTATCCTTAGGGTTGTAATACATCATGCCGAGGATCCACAGGTCATCATCATCCTCAAGGAGCGTAATCTCTTTCTCATAGCGTGCTTCGATCGCCTTGCTGCGCACCACGAACAGTGCAATGCCGCCCAGTAGCAGCACCATGTAGACCACCATCGAAAGGATGAGCATCAGATCCGTATAGAAGAACAGGAAGGCACTCATCCAAAGGAGAATAAACAGGAAATTCACCCAGCCAAACAGTACCATCATGTCTGCCATGTTTTTCTTCTTCGCGCGGTTATAATTCGCGTTGACGGCGCTGTCTTCAGAGATCACCTCGTTCTTTAGCCTGTCCATGACATAGGCCAGCACAAGCATGAGAAACCCCATGGCAGCAAAGGTAAATGCCATGGCGGTCAAAAGGAACGTTCCGATAAACCAACCGCTCCCCAGAGGCAGAACTTTCAGATCGATCAGAAGTGCTCCAATGGCCATAAGAAGGCTCAGTAAGTTCGGAATCCATACGCTCACGGGATTGAGTGCATGCACAATACCGGCATTGCTCAGATCGATGAGTGCCACGCCCGCTTCGCTCCCTATCCCTAGGCTTCTCTTTAGGGCCTTCATCTCACGATTTCCGATCGCATAGGGTACAATAATGAGAACCACTGCCACCAGAACAAATCCCGTCCAGATCGCGATCTGCACCGTCATTCCCTTTAGGAAAAGAAACAGGGCGGACAGCACGGTCGATGCGATACAGATCGCCAGTGCCTGTCCTCGGCCCTTCGCCACAAGCTCTTCCACCTTCTCTGCCGTTTCTCCAGTCGTAAATTCCGGGCGGTTTTTCACGCCAAATATCATCTTCTTTTCTTTCCATTTCTTCGGATAAATCTGTACGATATTAATCCAAAGGGTAGGCACCAGGCAAATAAACATGATCAGTCCAAACATCTCTATCCCTCCTTATTTTCCGTAATACTCATCCACTAGCGCAACGATCTCCGACTTGAGAACGCCCGAAATCCGGGCCTCGGAAACAATTCTCCTTAGCTCCGTCTTATTTGCTTCCGAAATGCTCGCCTGCTGTTTGATTTCCATGCGGACTCTCGCGCCGTTCTTTCGGTCCGTCATGATGTAGCCTTCCGACTTTAGGAGCTGGTAGGCCTTACTCACCGTCATGGTGTTGATCCCCATCTCCAGCGCCAGCGCGCGCACCGTCGGGAGCTGCTCCCCCGCCGCCAGTTCACCGCCTGAGATTCCCATGAAGATCTGGTTTCGTATCTGCATATAGATTGGTACGTCTGATAGTTCATCAATTCTTATGATCATCTTTTCCCTCTCCCTTCGCTTTTGTATTATTCCTTATAATACACACGATACATGAATTTTCCGTTCCTGTCAAGCGTTGTTGCGCAAAAAAGATCCAACCACTTTCGCGATTGGATCCTTTGTATCATTTCTCTTTTTGTTCTTCTT
>JAFPRF010000136.1 GCA_017400965.1 Lachnospiraceae bacterium | reverse complement strand
GATGAGCAGATCAAGGCGAAAATCGACCGTATGCATGTCCTGAATTTGCACAAACTGAAAACAATCCCCAAATTTTTACAAAAATAAGACGGAAATTCGGAAAAACATTGTAAATTTGCCAAAAATATGCCATAATATGAATAACTAGATTGTGAGGTAGACGGCATTGGCAGACATTCATCCGATCAGAACAGAAGATCTGTCATCAGGCAAGGTGGTAGATCAAACAATCTTGGACGCGAATGGCAAGGCCTTGGTTGAGAAGGGATCCATTTTGGATGACTTCCAGATCGAGGGCTTGCTTCGTGCGGGCATTACCGAGATTTACGTTCGTGACGATGAAGAGCATCATGATGATCAAAAGGAAACAGTCATCGCGAAGAATGTGCAGGAGACCATCGAGAAGGTCCGCGTGGAGGACCGCTCGGGTGTCAGCCTGACGGAGGACGTGAAGCACCGTGTTGGCAGAGGCATACAGTATCTCTTCAGCAGTACAAATGACGAGAACTTCGCTGAGACGACGCAGAACGTGACCGGAGAGCTGATGAAGGCTCTTGAGAATAATAATGCAATAGCTGTCGATATCGGCTCCTTAAAGGTCAGTGATGAGTATACCTTTAAGCACAGCGTGGACGTGGCGACGATGTCCATGGTCATCGCAAGAAAGTATGGACTCGACGATAGAAGCGTGCGTGACGTCGGCATAGCAGGCTTATTGCATGACATCGGAAAGATGCGGATCCCTACGGATATCCTGAATAAACCGGGTCGCCTTACGGATTCGGAATTCGATATCATGAAGCATCATGCGACTTACGGCTACGAGATGCTGAAGGAAAAGGGTGGCTTTAACGACAGTATTTTACTGGGCGTTTTGCAGCATCATGAAAAGCTGAACGGCACCGGTTATCCGCAGCGCCTTAGCGGCGACGCGATCCATCTTTGCGCAAGGATCATCGCCGTAGCGGACATCTATGATTCCCTCGTGACGAGACGCTCCTATAAGCAGAAGATCTCGAAGCGGGATTCCATAGAAATGATCATGGCCATGACCTCAGAGCTCGACATTTTCGTCATGCAGAGTTTCCTCGACAGCGTGATCCTGTATCCCGTGGACAGCATCGTAACGCTCAGTAACGGAGAGCAGGCTAAGGTGGTGAAAAATAACCCCGGATTCATGCTTCGTCCCACCGTCGTTGGCGTGACCAGCGGCCGTGTTTACCGCTTGGCAGAGGACTTAAGCTGTGCCAGCATCGTCATTTTATAAAGAAGGTTTTGTAATCGTTTACAGCCCAAGGAAGAGCGCTTCCTAGGGCTGTTTTCTTATTGGAAGCCTACAGGAAACCGATTGTAACAAAACTGTTTCGTTTCATTAAATTTCCATAAATCGCTTGCACAATCCATTTTTTTAGTGTATAGTAGGGCACGATTAGCGCTAAGCGCCGAAACTAAGGGGATGAACGTTATGGCAAAAAATCTGGTAATTGTAGAGTCACCTTCTAAAATAAAAACCATCAAAAAATTCCTGGGAACCAACTATGAAGTGGTTGCCAGTAACGGTCACGTAAGAGATCTGCCGAAGAGCCAGCTTGGCTTTTCTCCCGAGGATGATTACGAGCCGAAATACATTACGATCCGCGGCAAGGGCGACATCCTGGCAAATCTTCGCAAGGAAGTCAAGAAGGCCGAAAAGATTTATCTCGCAACCGACCCTGACCGTGAAGGGGAAGCGATTTCATGGCATTTGTACCATGCATTGAAGCTTGGTGAGAAGAAAGTCTACCGTATCACCTTTAATGAAATCACGAAGAATGTTGTCAAAGAGAGCCTGAAGAACCCCCGCGAGATCGACATGAATCTCGTAGACGCACAGCAGGCCAGAAGAATGCTGGACCGCATGGTGGGTTACCGTATTTCACCGCTCCTTTGGGCGAAGATCAAGCGTGGCCTTTCCGCTGGACGCGTTCAATCCGTAGCACTGCGCATTATTTGCGACCGTGAGGCAGAGATTGAGAGCTTTACGCCGGAAGAATATTGGAGCATTGAGGCAGACTTAAAGATCCCTGGCGCAAAGAAGCCTGTGGTCGCAAAGTATTATGGCACCGGTTCCGCGAAAAAAGAGCTCAATTCCGAGGCTGACGTAAAGAAGGCCTTGAAGGATATCGAAGGTGCAAAGTTTACCGTAAAGGACGTAAAGGTTGGCGAGAGAACCAAGAAGGCGCCCCTTCCCTTTACGACTTCCACTCTTCAGCAGGAAGCCAGCAAGGTGCTGAACTTCTCGACGAGTAAGACCATGAACCTCGCACAGCAACTGTACGAAGGCGTTGAGATCAAGGGGGAAGGCACCATCGGTCTGATCACCTACCTGCGTACTGACTCCGTTCGCGTATCCGAGGAGGCAGCGGAGAACGCAAGAGCATACATTGAAAAACATCATGGCAAGGAATATTTGGCGCAGAAGGCTTCAGAGAATAAGAAGGCACAGCGTATTCAGGATGCTCATGAAGCCATCCGTCCTACGGATATTGAAAGACTTCCCATCGCCATCAAGGAGCAGCTCCCGAGAGACCTGTTCCGCCTGTATCAGCTAATTTGGCAGCGCTTTGCAGCTAGCCAGATGGCACCTGCGAAGTACGAAACCACTTCCGTAAAGGTGAGCGCTGGAAAGAGCATCTTCACTATGTCTGCATCCAAACTGAAATTTGATGGTTTCACCTGCGTTTACGTACAAAAGGACGAGGAAGAGGAAACTGCTACTTTTACAGGTACGCTAAATCCTGGCATGGAGCTGGAGTGCGCGAACGTGCGCAGCGAGCAGCATTTTACCCAGCCGCCCGCGCATTTTACGGAAGCTTCTCTGGTAAAGACCTTGGAGGAGCTTGGCATTGGCCGTCCTTCCACTTATGCACCTACGATCAGCACGATCCTTGGCAGACGCTATATCGCGAAGGAAGGCAAGAACCTTGTTGTTACGGAGCTCGGTGAAGTTGTAAACCAAATGATGGTGGAAGCTTTCCCGACCATCGTTGACGTGAACTTTACCGCAAATCTGGAAGCGCTTCTTGACGGCGTGGAAGAGGGAACCGTTAAGTGGAAGACCATCATTGAGAATTTCTATCCTGACCTTGACGAGTCCGTAAAGCAGGCGGAAAAAGAACTTTCCGAAGTGAAGGTTGCAGACGAAGAGTCGGATGAAATCTGCGAAAAGTGCGGTCGCCGCATGGTGATCAAGTACGGCAGTAAGGGCAAATTCCTTGCATGCCCTGGCTTCCCTGAGTGTCAGAACGCAAAGCCGTATTATGAGAAGATCGGTGTTGCCTGTCCGAAGTGTGGAAAGGACGTTGTCATCAAGAGAACGCAAAAAGGTAGAAGATATTATGGCTGCATTGGCAATCCGGAATGTGATTTTATGACCTGGAATAAACCCTCCGGAGAGACCTGCCCGAAGTGTGGAAACGCCTTAGTAGAAAAAGGGAATCGGCTTGTTTGCGCAGATGACAAATGTGGATATAGTATTCTGAAAATTCAAAAAGATAGTGAAAATAACAAATAAATTCATGAAATAGTCATTGATTTTCGAAATTGTTTGTGCTAAACTGTAAGGGAGCGAATAAAAAGCTCCCTTTTTGCGTGCAATTTTGAGGTGTAAAAAGCGCGGGTGGGGAAAAGAGAAGGTCCTTATTCAAATACTATGGGAGGTATGCGAGATGAGCAGCGTACAGCTTCTGGACAAAACCAGAAAAATTGGCAAATTATTGCACAATAACAACTCCAGTAAAGTCGTGTTCAACGATATCTGTAACGTCATGAAGGATATTTTGAACAGTAACGTACTGGTGATCAGTAAGAAGGGAAAACTCCTTGGAATTGGGGAATCCGAGGGGACACAGACCATCACGGAGCTTTTGGGGGACTGCGTGGGGGAATTCATCGATCAGATGTTAAATGAGCGTTTCCTGGGCGTATTGTCCACGAAGGAAAACGTGAATTTAGATACGCTTGGTTTTGAAAAGATCGATACAAAGCATTTTCAAGCCATCATCGCGCCGATCGAGATCGCGGGCGAGAGACTTGGCACGCTCTTTATCTATAAGTGCGACGCACAATATGACATTGACGACATTATTCTTTGCGAATATGGTACCACCGTCGTGGGTCTGGAAATGCTCCGGGCGGTGAATGAGGAGAGTTCCGAAGAAAGCAGAAAGATCGCCGTTGTGAAATCCGCGATCGGTACCTTGAGCTTCTCCGAAATGGAAGCCATCACACACATCTTCGACGAACTCAACGGCATGGAGGGCATCCTCGTTGCTTCGAAGATCGCTGACCGCGTTGGCATCACGCGTTCCGTCATCGTCAATGCGCTGAGAAAGTTCGAGAGTGCAGGCGTTATCGAATCCAGATCCTCCGGCATGAAGGGAACCTACATCAAGGTCCTGAATGACGTTGTTTTCGAGGAGATCGAAGAGCTGAAACGTAAGAATAAGAGAAGATAAGAAAAAGCAAATCAAAGAGCCGCGACGGGCAACCGAAACGGCTCTAAAATTTTGCACAATTCTCATGCAATTTGGAAAAAGAGGTTGTGTTTTCCCCTAGATTTATTATAATATAATAGAGTGGGCAAATTATGTGCTCCTGATTATTTGACAGCGCGAAAAGCGCAGGAAACGTTTCGGGTGAGAAGGCCCGAAAACGCGGAGGAAAAGGGAATGGCAAAAAGTGTTTTGATCTGCGACGATGCAGCTTTTATGAGAATGATGATCCGTGATATTCTCACGAAAAACGGTTATGTCGTTGCGGGAGAAGCGGAAAATGGTATCAAGGCGATCGAAAAGTATCAGGAAACCAATCCGGATCTGGTTCTGATGGATATCACCATGCCTGAAATGGATGGCATCCAGGCGCTCAAGGAGATCAAGAAGATCAATGAGAACGCTTTGGTTGTGATGTGTTCCGCAATGGGACAGCAGGCGATGGTCATTGAGTCCATTCAGGCTGGCGCGAAGGATTTTATTGTGAAGCCCTTCCAGGCAGATAGAGTTATTGAAGCCGTGAGGAAGGTTCTGGAGTAACCTATGGTGGAAGCGAAGAAGAAAATACTTGTGGTGGATGATTCCCCGCTGATGAGAAGAGTGCTCAGCGACGTCATCAACAGCGACAAGCGATTTCAAGTGGTCGCCAAGGCATCAGACGGCATGGAGGCTTTTGACCTTCTGAGCCGTGAAAGCTATGACGCCGTCGTGCTCGATCTAAACATGCCAAAGATGAACGGTCTCGAGCTCCTTGCAGAGCTTCGGAAGTTTCGCATCGCGGCTAGGATCATGATCGCTAGCACGGACTCGGCCGAAGGCGCGAAGGTTACCATGGATGCCTTAGAGCTGGGTGCGCTCGACTTTATCCAAAAGCCGGGATCCACCTTTGAATGCAGGGGCGAGGACTTTACTGAAAGCTTTTTGGGAATCCTTTATGCGGTTTCCATTGGTAAGCTTCCGACCTATGATAAGCCTCCGATGCCCGTGCCGGTACAAAAGAAGACGGAAATCAAACCCACAGTGCCGCGGACGACTTCGCTCGCTGGCGTTAAGGGAATCAAAAAGATCGTTGCCATTGCGAGCTCGACGGGCGGACCGAAGGCTTTGGAGAGCGTAATTCCGTTCCTTCCGAAGGAATTGGATGCACCCATTGTCATGGTACAGCACATGCCGCAGGGCTTTACAAATTCCTTTGCGGAGAGACTTAACTCCGTAAGCCAGTTAGACGTGCATGAGGCGAAGGACGGCGAGCTGCTGGAGAAAGGTAACGTATACCTCGCCATGGGCGGCAGACACATGAATATCGTCCCTGGCGCAGCGGGCACGCTGATGATCCGTTATACGGATGAGCCGCGCAGAGAGGGCGTTCGGCCCAGCGCAAATTACATGTTCGAGTCCCTTGGAACGGCTGGGAAGCTCGACATAACCTGCGTGGTACTCACCGGCATGGGTTCGGACGGCACCGAAGGCATCCGATTCCTGAAGGCGAAGAAGGATGCGTACGTGATCACGCAGGACAGCGACAGCTGCGTGGTATACGGCATGCCAAAGAGCGTAGATGCCGCCGGACTTTCGGACGTATCGCTTCCTTTGGAAGCCATTGCAAAGACCATTGAAGATCGTGTAGGGAGACTTGTGTAGTCAGAACGGAGGCAGATATGGACGTTAGTCAGTATCTTGACATGTTTCTGGATGAAACAAAGGAACATCTGCAGAATTTAAGTGATCAGATCATGCACCTCGAGGAAGACCCCGAGGATGCAGATACCATAAATGAGATTTTCCGTGCGGCACATACCTTAAAGGGTATGGCTGGAACCATGGGCTTTACGCGCATGCAAACCCTGACCCATGACATGGAAAACGTGTTTTCAGAGATCCGAAGCGGAAAGCTGAAGGTACAGCCGAAGATCATCGATACTTTCTTTAGTTGCCTCGATGCATTGGACGGTTATGTTCAGACGATACAAAATACGAGTTCTGAGGGCACGGAAGAGAATGGGGAGCTTATTGCGAAATTGAACGATTGCCTCCCTAAAAAGGAAGAGGAAGCGCCGAAGCCTGCAACGGAAGTCAAGGCACCCGAGAAACCTGTTGCAAATCCGAAGGCGGGCGGAAAGTGGAACGAGATGAAGCTCGACGACGCCATCATCTCCGCCATCCGTGAAGCAAGGGAAGACGGCGACGAGTGCTACGGCCTGAATGTGGTGATCCAAGAGAAATGTCTTTTGAAAGCGGCCAGAGCCTTTTTGGTACTGCGTTCCGTAGGCGAGCGCGGTGAGATCATCGCGGCAAATCCGAGTACGCAGGACATTGAAGATGAAAAGTTTGATCGTGACTTTACGCTGATCGTGATCTCGGACCTTCCCGTGGAAGAGATGGTGAAGGCCATTCAGGGCATTTCCGAGATCGAACAGGTTACAGGCGGCGTATTAGTTCTTCCTGGTGACGCACCGGCACCTGCCGAGGCGCAAACGGTAAGCGCCAGTCCGGCACCTGCTACGACTGTAGCTCCTGCATCGCCGCAAGCCGCAACAACGTCCGAAGCACCGAAGACTCAGAGCGCGGAAGCAGGCGAAAAGAAAGCCACGGCCGTAAAGCACGTGGCGAATAAGACGATCCGCGTGGACATTGAAAAGCTGGATGAGTTGATGAATCTGGTCAGTGAGCTGATCATAGCAAAGAACTCCATCGTTTCTGCAACGCAGACTGGTCAAGGCAATTCAAAATCGGCGATCAAGGATAATATCGAATACTTAGAGCGCGT
>JAFPRF010000135.1 GCA_017400965.1 Lachnospiraceae bacterium | reverse complement strand
GCAAGGAAGTCTAGCGTCAGCTGCAGCTTTTTGACGTCCTCTCCGGCGTTCACGGCGAGCAGTACGCCGTCTGCTTCCTTAAGGCTCCTTGCGCTCTCCGGTGAAAGGAGGGGCGCAGGCTCTGCGATCCAAGTGATCGACTTTAATGCCCCCTTGCCTGAAAGCTTCGTCGCAAGGGCCTTGGAATCCACCTCCACCGTCGCGGGGCAAATGGCAACCTTTGTCTTCCCTTCGAAGAAATGCGCCAGGTTTGCGGCCTCGCCATCCGTTCCGGGAAGGCCTGCATTCTTTATACCAAAGCGCCTCGTCAGCTCCTCGGGAAGCCAGATGCGCTCAAAGATCAGCTCCTTTAACAAAAACAGCATCACTGCCGTAAAAATACCGATCACTGCGGAAAGAATGATCGCCCGCACGGGTTTGATCGTCTTAAGGTTTTCCGCTCCCTCATCTACGTCCGTGACGCGGATGGCGGCAACGTCCTTCATGCCCTTTGCGAAATCCTCCGCCATGGCGTCGCCCGCCGCTTTGATCACGCGCTCCGCTTCTGCCTTGTCCGTGCTCCCGAAGGAGATCGTCACCATGCGCAGGTCGGAAGGCACCTTGGCACTGAGGCCCTTCTCGAGCTTTTCTTTCGAGATCGTACCGCCGAGTCTTTCCAGTACGCGGTCCGTATATTCATCCTGCGTCAGCCACTCATTCCAAGTGTATTCATTGACGTAGGTGCCGTTCGTCGCCCAGTCCTCGTCCGCATATTCGACAAACAGCGTCGTTGCCGCGATATAAACTCTTTGCCGGAAGGTGACGTTTTTCAGGAAATACCCGCCGCCCAAAAGGAGCGTGATCAGCGCGGTCACGAGAAGGATCCCCGGAAGGCTTCGGAGCATGCGAAGGACGGTCAGTCTTAGGTCAAAGGGTTCTTTTCCCCATGCGTTATCACTCATCGCCGTTCTCCTTCTTCTCCTGCCATTCCAGCTTTTCCTGTCTCTCTAGCGCTTCCTGCTTTTCTTTTCGAAGTGCCGTGATCTGCTCTGCGTCAACGCCCTCCGTGCTGTCCGGCCAAAAAAGGATCTTCAAGGTCAGAAGCATGAGCTTCACGTCCAGCCAAACGGAATAATTTTCGATATAGGTCAGATCCAGCTTTAACTTGTCATAAGGCGTCGTATTGTACTTGCCGTACACCTGCGCAAAGCCCGCAAGTCCCGCCTTCACCTTCATGCGATACACGAACTCCGGCATGACCTCGAGGTACTCCGCGATGATCTCGGGACGCTCAGGTCGGGGTCCAATAAAGGACATGTCGCCCTTCAGGATGTTAAAAAGCTGCGGCAGCTCGTCGACGCGGCACTTACGGATCACGCGGCCCACCGGCGTGATGCGGTCATCGTTCTTCTGTGCCAGTCTCGCCTGTCCGTCCTTCTCCGCGTCCACGCGCATGCTGCGGAATTTCAGGATCTGAAACTCCCTCTGTCCAATGGTGCAGCGCACCTGCTTATAAAGCACGGGGCCTCTGTCGCCGATCTTGATCAGGATCGCCGTCAGAAGCATGATGGGCGAAGTGATGATGATCAGGAGCAGGGAACAGATGACGTCGATCAGGCGCTTTAAGAAGCGCTGCTCCATGGTCAGGGAATACTCTCTGGTAAGCAGCATCGGGCTGTCAAACACGTGGAGCTCCTCCGCTCCCGTCATGATGACGTCCGTGATCTTCGGCATAATGTACACGCGAATCGAATTGGCATAGCAGAATTTCAGGAGCTTGTTGCGGTCCATCGTGGCTACGTCCCAGATGACCACCGCATTGCACTCGCCGCTCTCATAGGCTTCCATGATCAGGCGGTAGTTCTCCTGCATGTCCTTGCGGACGAGCTCTTTTCTCGTGATCTTGTACTTATCCTTTCTCGATGCAAACTTCCCGCAGATATCCTCGATCGAACGCTCGCCGTGCAAAAGAAGGAGCTTTCGGGGCGGAAACATGTGACGATACAGGCGGTTTGCAATGTTGGTGTACACGATCAGCGCAATGGCCTGCGCCACGAACATCCATAGGAAGAACCCAGGCCAAAACAGTTCGAAGGCCATCAGGGAAAGTTCTCCGTAAATGAAAATGTCAGCGATCGCAGTGGCGAAGACCTGCGAGAAAATGATCTCGGTATTCTTCAGATACCCGAAGCGGGTGCCGCCGTACATCTTCGTAAACATGTACAATACAACGCCGTAGATCGCGAGCTCCAGGATGTGTCCATTTTTGTAGAAATGGAGCTGTTCTACCAGGCTTCCCTGGAAATGTACAAACCAAAAGTATCCAAAAATCGCTATCGTGATGGCGAGGCTTAAGAACGAGAGCCCTAGATTGATCAGGCGCTTCCATGTTTCCATCCTGCGCAAGCGCTCTTCATGTTCGTTTCTCTTCACGGTCATTCCTCCAACTAAATCCTGCGTTTTACGGCGCGCACCGCCCAAAAGCAAAAATGATAAACACTGCTCGGAATGCTCATTCCTTCGGCAATGCGATATAAATTCCAGATCCTGCGGATCGCCTCGAGTTTATTCGATGAAAGGGATTTCCCTGCCCGGCGATACTTCACGAGGTTTTCATCGAGCCCGTAAGCTACGCGCCCCGAGCGAAGCACCCGCCACCAAAGGGCCGTGTCCTCACTCTTGATCTGCGGCATCTCCAGCTCTTCCTTCGGGATCTTCGCGGTATCAAACATCACCGTTGAGGTGAAGATCGTCGTATTTTTCAGGGCCTCCTTGTAGTCAATGACCTCGGGCACGCGAACGATCTTTCCAAGGCCCTTGCCGTTTTCGTCCGCGAATTCGTAACCGGTAAAGGAAAAGGCGGCATCCTTCTCCTCCATGAACCGCAGCTGATGCTCTAATTTCAAAGGCTCCCACAGATCGTCCGCATCCACGTAGGCAACGTATCTGCCGCGCGCCTCGGCAACGCCGCGATTCCTGGCCTTTGCCGCGCCCATGTTCTGGGGCTGGCGGATCAGGCGGATGCGATCTTCCTGCGTCTTTTCCAGATACTCTTCAATGACGCTGATCGTACCGTCCTTGCTGCCGTCCTCTACGAGAAGCAGCTCCCAGTCTGGAAATGACTGCGCGCGCACGCTGTCCATGGTCCAGGTTATGAACTTTTCGACATTGTAAACCGGCGTGACAATGCTGACCACCGGAGCGTTTTCATGTTCCATGTTTCCAATACTTTCTGTTTTATTCCATATCCAGTAAAAGATAGGCACCGACTCTTACGGGCGTTACGCCAAATGCCTGCTCTAATTTCAAAACCTCTTCCTCCGAAATACTTCCGGGAAGCAGGATCTCATTTGCGCCAAAGGCTACGGCCTTTTGGATACAGGAAATACCCTCCAGCGTGCTGCCTGCCTTGGGCGGCGTCCCCACCACGTCCGTATCTGCCGGCACGGGAACATCGAGTCTTTGATAAGCGCCCGCAAGCTGCATCCAGACATATAAGTCTCTTTGGTCCTGCGTATCCTCCTCGTAGGAGAACGCGTTTAAATGTTCCTGCCAAAGGGTTCTGCCGTACAGGAGCGTTACGTCCGCATCGATCGAACGCGCGGCCTCCATCACTTCCTTAGGGGCCCAAAGGCAGATCTCTCCGCCTGCATAGTTCCTCACCTGCGCTAGTACGTTTGCGACTTCCGCTCGCGTCTTCATCTGATCCTCTATGGTCCACTTGGGCTTTCCAAGACTGGAGCACAAAAGAATAATGGCCAGGCCTAGGATCACCGTCGCAAGCTTTTGCTTTTTGCTCGCCTTGGATTGCTTTAGGCGTTCCAGAAGAAGGACAACCCCCAGCGCGATCACCGCCGTCATGGGCACCACGGCCCAAATCCACTCGTAATCATAGAATCTCGTTTGGTAGAGCATAAAGAGCACCGCGCTCACGGGGAAAATGCAAAGTAGCGCTGCGATGGCGCCAAATAAAAAGGTTTTTCTCTGCCGTTCGTTTCCCAGCTTTAGGAGCCATGCCAAAAGCAGGACACACAGTAGAAGTGCGGCGAGCTTTCCCTGACCCGAGCGAAGCAGCCATCCATTCCAAGCGTTCTTTAGGAGTTCCATCAAGCTGCCTCCTTTCGCTTAGAAAGCGTCTTCCAAGACATAAGGAATGCTAGGTATAAAAGAACAAGGAGCAGGCTCATGCCAAGACCGTAGAGTGTCCAAACAATGCAGGCCTCCGCGAGGATCACAAGGGGTAGCAGCTTCCACTTGCCGCGAATGCACAGTCCAAAGGTCCAGGGAAGAAGCACCGCGCTTCGGATCGTCGTGCCCTGAAAGCCCGCATGCAACAGGCCAAAGCCTTCGAGTCCATAACCTGCGTCTCCCACGAATACGAGGAGCGCCACTACCGCCAAAAAGAGGAGTCTGTGGGTCTTTTCCTCGAATAAGGC
Source organism: Lachnospiraceae bacterium (assembly GCA_017400965.1). Classification (GTDB taxonomy): domain Bacteria; phylum Bacillota; class Clostridia; order Lachnospirales; family Lachnospiraceae; genus Acetatifactor. The sequence continues at coordinate 100 of JAFPRF010000135.1, read as the reverse complement.
CTTCGCCAGGGAGGCATATGCCAAATACGAACAAAGGAGCGTCAGCACGGGAATCAAGTGCCAGGTGACAAGCTCGGGGCTCGCCTTCGTGATCTGGCTT
>JAFPRF010000019.1 GCA_017400965.1 Lachnospiraceae bacterium | reverse complement strand
TTCTAAGAAAGCTAAGGAGCAGTGGGGAACCACTGCAGAGTATAAAGAATTTGAGAAAAAGAGTAAGGGCAGAACGAAGGACGACAATGACGGCATCATGGCGGACTTCATGAAGATCTTCGAGGAGTTCGGCGCCATGAAGGACACGGATCCTGCTTCCGCAGAGGCGAAGGCTCAGGTTGGGAAGCTTCAGGCATATATCTCCGAGCATTTCTACCAATGCTCGAACGGCGTGCTTTTCGGCCTTGGACAGATGTATGCAGCCGGCGGTGAGTTCACTGAGAACATCGATAAGATGGGCGGCGCCGGAACCGCGCATTTCACCTACCAGGCAATCAAGGCATATTGCCAGAAATAACATAGCATCACACATACGAAGAGACCCGCCTCACAGCGGGTCTCTTTCCTTATATGTCTAGAAATTCATTGCCAATGCTTTTCTTTTCCAAGCTCGGTACATAAAAACCGTCACGACAATTTCTACCGTGATGCCCAAAATCCAAAACCAGCCGGAGTAAGATTCCATTAGGCAAATGGTGAGGATCGCGATGGCGACGGTGATGAGTGCCATGATAATAAAGCTGAATCGATTAAAGCGCAACATCTTCTTTCGGCCGTCGGGAGACATTTGGGCCATGTGCGCCATGACGGCATTGATCCCGGCAATTTGATCCGTGAGAGGTTTGCCATCCTCGGCCTTTGCCGTCAGTCCCTTATAGCCACCTGCTCCAAAGTCAAAAAGGATTTCAGGGATTGCGAACAAAAATTCAAATAATAGCTCCATCTACTTCTCTCCATTTTTCTTGATTTCTTCAAGCATCATTACCAGAGGCCCTTGAGTCTCTGCTCTTCTGGTACAAAGTAAGGACTCTTCTCATCTACGTCATAGGTATCGTAAAACTCATCGAACTGACCGAGGATGTAATTGATGCGGAACTTGCAAGGCAAGTGCGTATCGTATGTCGTCGTGTACTTTACGTATCCTTCGGTTTCATAGGAAGCCCAGTTTGCCGCATAGGTTTTGAAGAACAGATCGTAATCCGGATTCTCCATCTTGTCGAGAAGATTCATGCAGATGCCTATGCCCATCATATCTGCAAAGGCTTCAGCGAAAATCTGCTCACCATTGATCTTACAGCCATAACCAGCGTCCTTGTCGTTGAAGTAATCAATGATGGCATCTATATAGCTATTGTATTTTTCCCACTCTTTATCCTCAATCCAGTCACGCTCTACGCCACGGTAGTCCGTAAAAATATTGTAGGGGTCAAAGGCATGACCTACCTCATGCGCCAGAGTCGCACCCAGGATGGCTAGCTTCTCTTCTTCCTTCATGCCATCCGTCTTCAGATTAGCGTACATGCTCAGCCAACCGCTGCAGAGCATGATCTTATTGATGTTAGATGCATAGTAACCATTTGCCTCAAACATGTCGATACCGTGCATCTCGCGATCTTCCAATTTTTTCTGCAGATAGCTGCGTTCAAATCTGTCTTGACTGATAAAGAAAGAAGTGATGTTATCAATGGGATCGTCCGTGATCACAATGTCGGACAGATCATTGTACGCGGCATTCGCACCGCAATAAACTTCGAGTGCGTCCACCTTCTTTTCCATAAAGTCTTTCCCCATGTACGGGAATACCCAAGGGAAGTCCACAAAGGCTTCCTTCGCAGCAACCTTGACGTCCTCCAGCATTGCCCTTGCCTCAGCATCGATCGCAGGATCGCGCACGAACCTTCTGTCATACTCCTGTGCCAAAATGTCTCCGGCTATGTCGATCATTCTAAATCTCAATAGGGAACTGAATCCATTACTGCCTTCCCCGTAAATTAAGGTAAAGACCATGTCCGTAATTCCATCTGCTCCATAGGGTGCCAGTCTGAGCATAACCGTAGCGAGCATGTGATCCTTGATGAGCTGCAAGTTTTCCTCCTGATACATCTCATTTAGGAACCCAAAATACTCTTTTCTTCCCCAGAACGTCTTACTGTCACCGATGGAATTCAGCTTTTCCAGTATCTCGATCACGGGCACCGTAACTTTTTGATTGTTCAGCATGTCTTGCGTGACGTATACGGCATTGTTGCTAGTCCTATTCTCGTAATATGAAATGATCTTCTGATCGACGGCAACTGCATTCTTCACGATTTCATTCGCGCGGTTCTTTGAAACGCCTACGCGCATTAAAACCAACTGAAGCGTGCTTTGCTGCTTTTCATCAAAGGATGTTTCTCCATCTCCCATGAGCGTCAGCGGTTGCAGATTGGCAACACATGCACCCATTTCCGTATTGAATACTTCAATGTACATTAAACGATTGTATCTGCAATACTCCTCATCGGCGTACAGCTCATACAGATCTTCCAGGGATTTCGCGTTTTCAATGCGGTCGAGTCTCGCTTTAATGGATGCGTTGATCTTTTTGTCACGACTACTTGGATCTTTTTGCTCACGATAAATATAAATTGCCTTGTACAGTGCTGAATCAGGAGACAACGTGGAAAGATCCGTGTTTTCCAAAATGTCATAAAAATGCTGGTACATGAGGTCAAAATATCCGTCATATTTCGTATAACCGCCGGGATGCTCTTCCTTCGCCTGCTCTACCCACTCTGCGTTCACGAGCTCGTCAAAGTCCCATACGTATTCTTTTTCAACGCCCTCTTTTATGGACTTCCGAGGGGCTTCTTCGCTAGATGCAACCGTACTCTCGCTGGAAGACTCCTCAATCTCGCCGGACGAAGGCTCCGTACTCTCTTCGCTCGCCGTTTGGCTCTCCACCTGGCTCGAAGCAACGATGCTTTCGCTGCTTTGCTCCGCGTTTCCATTTGATCCGCATCCCGTACTGCCTAAGATCATTGTCAGTGAGAGCATGGTCGCGATGCAGCGATACAGCCCCCGTTTTCGTCCGTTGCCCATAAGATCCCCCTTTTTTCGTTTTTTTTTGGTTTTGTAAAACCTTTCACTGATTCTATCCTATCATGAAAACGGGGATTCAACCATTTCCAAATGGCACACTGTGCCTGCTTTATCGTGCATTCTTACGCACGATAAAAGGGGCTAAAATCACGCCCTTCTCTAACAATTCTGTTATAAAGGAACTGTACAATTGACAATTGAAGGGACACTCCCTATAATGGGGAAGGCGCATTAGGTTTCGCAGTTTCCTTGGAGGTTCTAAATGCGAAAACAAAAAACCAAACTCAATTATGCAACAAAATATCTTCTGATCGCATGCGTTTTTCTCTTGGCTGTCAATCTCGTACTTGGAATTGTCTTGACGTCACAGTCAAAGAAAGCGATGACAACGCTGATCCGAGATCAAATGCTTGTCACGGCCAACACCGCTGCCGCCATGCTCGATGGAGATCTCTTGGGTTCCATCACGGCAGATGACATGAAAGCGAATTCCGAAAACTTCCAGACGGTGCTTCGCGATCTTCACCTGTTTCAGGATCACATGAACATGAAATACATTTACGCCGTAAAGCACGTGGACGGAAAGAACTTCGTATTCATCGCAGACCCTGATCCCATTGATCCTGGTAAGTTTGGGGAGCCCGTGGTATACACGGACGCACTCTTTCAGGCAAGCCAAGGCACCGCGGCAGTTGACGATCATCCTTTTCAGGATCGTTGGGGCAGCTTTTACAGTGCTTACAGCCCTGTGTTTGATTCTGCAGGAAACATCGCAGGCATCGTCTGCGTGGATTATGAATCCAGCTGGTTTGAAGACTGGACGGCGATGCATACGTTCAGCATTTTGATCAGCTGCGTGATTTCCCTGCTCATTGCTTCAACCTTGATCATCATTGGCACCAACCACCTTCGCAAAAGAATTCGCATCTTAAGCGAAGAAATTACGGCACTTTCCGAAGAAGTCGACATGTTCAACAAGGAGATGTCACAGCCCTCGGGGGCTTCGAGTCAGTCGAAGCAGTGGAAGCCTGAGCCTCAGGAGGAGGAAAGCATTGGACCGAACACCTTCGAGGTTTTAGGTGACAAGATCAGGCAAGCACACCGCGACGTAAAGCAATATGCATCCTACGTACGCGAGTTAGATTACACGGATCCCTTGACCGGCATCGGCAACAAAACCGCTTTCGTGGAGCTGGCGCGCGACATCGACTTAAAGATTGCGGACGGCATCGCCTCCTTCTCGATCCTCATATTTGACGTCAATAACATAAAACTCGCCAATGACGAGTACGGTCTGGCGGTTGGCGATCAAATGATCATCGACATGGCAACGGTTCTTCTTCGGGTGTTTGCTCCAGAATCGATCTTCCGGATCGGAAGCGACGAGTTCATCGTGGTGACGCAGGATGAGGCAAACGCAGACTTAACGCGTTCCTTCCAAAAACTGGATAAGGAGCTCGAAGCGTTTAACGATAAGGAAAAGAATTATCAGATCACCTTAAGCTACGCCAAAGGCTTGGCAAGCTTCGATGCGGAAAAGGACAAGACCTGTAATGATGCCTTCAAGCGGGCCAGCAAGGATCTTTCCAAGTATAAATCCGATTACTATCGCCAAGAGGGCGATCGCAGAAAGCAATAAATAAGCCAAGGGGGACGGTTCTCGCTGACTCATTTGAAATGAGTCAGCGAGAACCGTCCCCCTTGGCATTTTTTGTTTACTTATACTCCAAGATGTTACTTACTCTCGTATAGGTCTCACCAGTGAAGGCATCCAGCCACATCGTGCAGTGGTCACCGTATTTCTTGTACTGTGCGAACATCGCGGACGGATCGTAGTTTGTTTCGTTCTCCGCGCCTCTTTGCAGGATCTGCACGCCGTCCACGTCCAAATGCCACATCAGATTTCGATAGTCCGCTTCATTCTCCAAGGTCGTTCTCGTTACGCTCCCATCCTTTTCCAAAGTCAGCGTAAAGTCCTCGGTAGCGGGCGTATTTGCGAGCACTTCCTGTCTGTGAGAGAAGTACTCGATCGGTCTTTCCGTGTTGCCATCCTTATATACCACGTCAGCGGTGCAGTTCTTGAAATTCAAGTATGCTTCGCGTCCGATGATGCTTCCAACTTCACCCCACGCGTGTGAGATTGTTCCGCTTACGTTGACGTTCTCCCACTGCTTGGACATGTAGATCTCGCCGCCGACAATGCCGGTATAACCGCCGCCAATGATCGTTGCATTTTCAAAATTGATGTTGTTTACGGCTACGCCAGTGGAATAACCGATGAATGCCACGTGGCTCTCGTTGGGCTGATTGATGGTCATGTTCTTAATGGTATGACCCTGACCGTCCACAACGCCGTCGTAACGATTGCCATTTGCGCCGCTCCAGCCCATGGGCACCCAATCATATCCGGCAAGATCAATGTCTGCCTCCAGGTACAGTCCGACGTACTGTGCTCCCTGTGAATAATCCACCAGTGCATTGTTGTAATATACAACGCCTGCAAGCTGCTCCGGGGTGGATACGTGAAACTCGGGTGCATTATCCCAAACCCACTGCTTGTCAACAAGATCCATGATGGAACCGGTGTTGCCCTGTCTCTCCCAATCGGACTTGTAATCCATGGGATTTACCGTGTAAGCATAGTCAGACATGTCTACGCCCCAGCAGGTGTACCACTGATAACGATCCGCCATAAGGTACGTGCCGCCTTCGGGGATTTTCACGGTAATGCTGTTACCCTGCTCATCCAAGGATTCCTGGCCGACCTGCTCGTAGGTGCCATCCGGAGTTTCATGCAGAATGATCAGGTTACGCTCCGGAATGCCGCGAAGCTCGTCTTCGTCATAATAAAAGGTCAGGATCGGCGTGGCGTTCTCATCATAGGTAACCTTCACGGGCACGCCCACAAGTCCCACAACGCCGCTGGACATGTAATCACGCTCGTACAGGTCAGAAATGCTCGGCTTTCCGAGATCCTGCGCTTCGCTGTGGTCCGTCAACTCCACGCGAATAACTTCTGGCTTTTTCTTGTTATTGATCTCTACGGAATAGGTATCGATTTTTGTTTGTTGCTGTTGCTGCTTCTCTTGCTGTTCCAGTTCGCGCTCTCGCTGCTCGATGATCTGCTGCTGATACTCCCTGGCCTCTCGCGCCTTCTTTACGTAGGCGTTCGCCTGTATCATGGTAAACATCGAAAAGAAAAGAAAGATTCTTAATAGTGCTGCCATACCCCTTCTCCTTTATCACGTCCGTTTCTAGGGCAAATGGAAACTGCCCTATCATAAATGCCCGTAACAGATACATTATAGCAAGCCTTCGCGGCATTTTCAAGAAAAACCGTTGCCTGCCAGTTTCCTCCCATTGCAAATCATGCGTTTTTATACTATAATACTTTTGTATTTTCTTTTATTCGCAAGGAGCATTGCCATGAAGATCATGCCCAATCGTTTGGATCTGGGATTCCAAAAATATCAGAAAGAATTTGAAGACAAGGCACTTGAAGTGCTCCGTTCTGGTTGGTACGTACTCGGGAACGAACTGCGTTCCTTCGAGGAGGAATTCGCGACTTACGTCGGCGCAAAGCATTGCGTCGGCCTCGCAAATGGCCTTGACGCACTTTGGCTTGCGTTCCGCGTGCTCGGGATCGGTGAGGGTGACGAGGTCATCGTACCTGCAAACACCTACATCGCCAGCGTCATGGGCATCACGATCAACCGTGCGACGCCCGTCTTCGTAGAACCGGACGCCTACTATAATCTGGATGCTTCAAAGATCGAAGCGGCGATCACGGAAAAGACAAAGGCCATCCTTGTGGTGCACCTCTACGGTCAGGCGGCGCAGATGGACGCGATCACTGCCCTTTGCAAGAAATACCACCTCCGCCTCGTGGAGGATTGCGCGCAGTCTCATGGCGCAAAGTTTCACGGTCAGATGACGGGAACCTTTGGAGACTTTGGATGTTTTTCCTTCTACCCTTCCAAAAACCTTGGAGCCTTCGGTGATGCGGGCGCCATCGTGACGGATGATCCGAAGCTCGCGGATTCCATGAGAACCTACCGCAACTACGGAAGTGAAAAGCGTTATTACAATAAGGTCGTCGGTGCAAACTCCAGACTTGATGAACTGCAGGCTGGACTCCTTCGCGTAAAGCTCTCTCATGTCGAAGAGCTCACGCAGGAACGCATCGACCTGGCAAACAAGTATCTCGCGGGGATCCGCAACCCTAAGATCCAGCTCCCGGAAACGCGGGAAGGCTGTGGCCACGTCTGGCACCAATTTGTCATCCGCTGCGCACAGCGTGATGCGCTAAAACAATACCTCGAGGACAAGGGTATAGGAACGATCATTCATTATCCCATTCCGCCCCACCTGTCTGAGGCGTATGCAGGGCTTGGCTTCAAGAAAGGTTCCTTCCCCATCACCGAAGGCTACGCCAATACCGTTCTGTCCATTCCGATGTACAATGGAATGACGGACGAGGTACAGCGCGTCGTGATCGATGCCATCAATGAATTTTAAGGAGTCTTTGAGACACATGAGTAAGTTATCCATTGTCATACCCGTATATTACAACGCAGACACGCTGATGCCCCTCTATCAGGACATGAAGGAGAAAATCCTCGGCACGATCGGTGATTACGAGCTCGTCTTTGTCGACGACGGCTCCGGAGATGATTCCTGGAAGGTCATGAACGAGATTCATGACATGGATCCCAACGTGAAGCTCCTACACCTGTCACGAAATTTCGGCGAACACGCCGCGCTGTTGGCAGGCCTTAGCGTCTGCACCGGCGATTGCGCCGTGACAAAGCAGGCAGACCTGCAGGAGGATTCCACGCTGATCCTCGAGATGTTCGAGAGTTGGAAGAAGGGAAATAACGTCGTTCTCGCGATCCGTCGCTCCCGCGATGAGAGCAAGGTCAAGGTCTTCTTTGCAAACCTCTACTACCTGATGGTTCGCAAGTTCGTGAACAAGGACATGCCCGTCGGAGGATGTGATTGCTATCTGATCGACCGAAAGGTCATCGAAGTGCTTAAACTCTTGGATGAGAAAAATTCCAGCTTAACGCTTCAGGTCATGTGGGCAGGCTTCCGTACGGATAAGGTCTATTTCGACCGCAAGAACCGCGAGATCGGCAAATCCCGCTGGACCTTCGCAAAGAAATTCAAGCTGGTCATGGACTCCATGATGAGCTTCTCCTACATGCCGATCCGCTTTATGACCTATGTCGGCGTTGTCTTCGACATTTTCGCACTGATCATGCTGATCAGCGTCTTCGTCGAGTACTTCACGGAACAGGTGCCACTCGCCGGTTGGTCGTCGCTGATGTCCGTCGTACTCTTCTCCGCCGGTCTGATCCTGAGCATGCTTGGCATGCTGGGCGAGTACCTCTGGAGAACTCTGGACGCTTCGAGAAAGCGCCCTCCCTTCATCATTGAGGACGTTGTTGAATGCGCCAACAAAGGAAAAAGCCCTGAAGAAAGATAAGAAAAAGGACGTGCAAAAACGCACGTCCTTTTTGATTGCTTTACCGGAGCATCTTACCCGTTACCTTTTGTCGTTCCTTATTGGCCTTTATGTCCATGGATCCGCCAATGGAGATGCCGATCACAACGCCGACGATCATTCCGGCGATAACGTGCTGGAAGATAATGCCGAGCACAAGGCCAACCGCAATGCCCAGGAAGAGATACAGACCGAGCCAGGCCGTCTTCGCCTTAGTAATGGAGTAAGTGGCCATGCGTCCCTCCTCGGAACGATACACGAAACCCGCCTTGCCAAGTGCCTTCACGCACTTGTCATTCTCTCTGTCCGTCACGGCCGTGACCTCATAAATATTGCTAAATCGGAAGGCCCAATCCACCATCATGATGAATGCCTGGGTGCCAAGACCCTTATTGCGATACGGCTCATCCAGTTCGACGTGAATGGGTATGGTACCCAGTACCTTCACACCCGCAAAGGTAACAGTACCGATCTTTTCATTCTTTCCCGTCAGCGTAATGATCCATTCCTTGTCCCACAGATCATTGTCATCCGATGCCGAAATGGTGATCTTGGGAGATTTGATAATATGATTGTCCGTTGCCATCTTCCGCTGCCTCACTTTCTGCCAAGCGAAATAAACTTACTTACCGATTTTTAGGATATCACAATTTGGGAGTTTTGTCACGAGAAGAATGATGCGAAAGATCGGCATCAAGTGCCTTAAGAAGTGCCGCAACGTTTGGATAACGAAGAAATGGCGTTTTTCTGGTACATTTTTTGACGATTTTTTCGAGTGATCCGGAGAGCTCCGGATTCCACTTTCGGATCTCGCAGATCTGGTATGGCGGGCGGGAAGGATCATGGCCCGTCAGCATGTGATAGAGCGTTGCCCCAAGCGCGTAGACGTCCGTTCGCACGTCGCTTCTTGGGTGCTTTCCGTACTGCTCTGGCGCGGCATATCCGGGCGTCCCAAGCGCAATGGTCTTACCGCCCTTTTGCGTGATCGCGCCAAAATCAATGAGCTTTACCTTGCCGTCCTTTTGCAGGATGACGTTCGATGGTTTCATGTCACGATAGATCACGGGCGGATGAAAACCATGCAAGTAATTCAGCGCCTTACAGAGCTGCTTCGTCCATTCCACAGCCAGGGCCTCAGGTACCGGCCCCCGCTCCCGAAGGAGTCTGTCCAATGCGATCCCTTGCACGTAATCCATCACGACGTAAATACATCCGTTTTCCTCAAAGGCGTCCCACACGTGCGGCAGTGCTGGATGATACAGCTTTTCCTTCAGCCGCAGCTCAGCGAGCATTCCGGCGCACTCCGCCTTGCTGACTGGGATTTCCTTTACGGCAAAGAGTCCGCCGCTTCCCTCTTCCCGCGCAAGATAGACCTTACTGGTTCCGCCCGTCCCCAAAACTGCCATGACCGCGTAAGTACCGCCGATCATTTTCCCCAAAACTGCCATGCTACCTCCCTCGTTTTCCTATCGCGTTTTTTTCCAAAGCACGTAAACGACGACGCCTGCCGCGCCGACAAGTCCAAGGGCAAGAAGCAGCATCGCCCAAAAGTTATTTGCGATTGCAAATTTCTGGGTTCCTTCCCAGTCGTATTCCTCGGCCTGCTGACTCTCCGCGGGCTCCTGCGACTGCGCACCAGTCTCTTCCAACGAGCTCTCCGTTTCTGCCTTCTCCGGTGCAGGCGTTTCCTTAGGCTCCAGCATGGGAATCGATTCTGTCTTTTGGGCACCGCAATCCTTGCACACGCCTCTTCTACTGCCCCTTTGCGTCTCCGTCGCTTCCCGTTCCACGGTCCACTCATAGGCGTGATCCTTTAGGGTGTAATGATCCGTCTCTTCATAGCCGCAGGTCTCGCAGATGCGCTTTGTGTAGCCAAAATCACATCCCGGCGCGATCACTTCCTCTTTCCAAACGGGATTCGCACAGTCATGCGGCATCAGATCAATATCATAGGTAAACACCTCGTCCCTGACAAAGTCCTTTCGGATGTTACTCCCATTGTCAAAATCCCAGTTCATGATCTCGCCGATAAAGCCGTCGCAATAGGCGCGGCGATTCTTATTGTCCTCATAGAAGGTAATCTTTCCAGATACGTAATTTCCCGTGATGGAGCCCTTGTATTTGGTGCCCTTCGGGTAAAACATGTACATGCCGACCAGTCCGCCGTCATGTACGTAGCCGTGATCAGAATCATAGCCGCGAATGACGATCGTATTGTGATGCATGTCGGGATAGCCCGCTGCACAAACGCCGCCCATGAACTGCTCGTCCTTCGTCGTTGCATCCGTGTCGATGCAGACTAGCGTTACGTCGGCATGGCAATTATCCACGCTGCCGCAGCCATAGCCGGTCAGGCCGCCCACGCCAAACATCCTGTCATGCGCGCGCAGCTGCAGCATGCCCTGCACGGTACAATTATCCAGGGTGGAGTTTTCCATGTAACCCGCAAAAGAACCGATAAAGCAAGGCTCGTCCGTCTCCACGTCGATCCGCAGGTTAACGAGATTCAGGTTATTGATATTCGCGCCGCTCAGCTCATCAAAAAGGGCTGCGAACTTCGTGTCATACACCTTCATGTTGCCATCATAGGTTTCCCGCACGGCATCGCCCGTCTCAGCGATCGTCAGGTTTAGGATGGAGTACCCGCCGCCGTTGATCAGTCCGTGAAACGCAAAGGGCTTCCACTCTATGCCTGACATGTCGATGTCGCACACGAGATGGTACGCTTCATATGGACTGTTCGCGATCTCCAGCAAGTCTTCCGGACTTCCGATCGGCGTCGTCGCGCTCCGCGCGCTGATCAGAAGTTTTTCGCCCAACTCTTCCGAAGCCTCCGCCGCCTTTACGCTCGCTCCCATACTAACCATCACCAGCGTCAGCAGTGCCACAACAAATCCGCTGATGACTTTACTCATTTTTCTCATTCCTTGTATCCTTCTTTCCAATTACGATTTCAAATTCCGATATTGCCCTGGCGTCATGTTCATCTGTTTTCGAAAAACGCGGTTAAAATAACTAATATTGTCAAAGCCGCACCTTCCGGCAACGTCCGTGATCTTATCGTTCGTTGTCACCAAAAGTTCCGCCGCCTTGATAACGCGCACGCGGTTTAAGTAGGCAAAGGGCGTATATCCCGTCACGGCCTTAAAGCGATGACAGAAATGACTTTCACTGTATCCGGAGCTCTCCACAAGGGCCTCTAGCGTCACGTTCTCGTCAAAATGTCCCATGACGTAATCAATGCCCTTTTGCACGCCAAGCCTTGACTCGTCCGTTTTCTCATTATAGCGCAGCTTTCCCGAAACTGCATTATAAATTTCCTGCACGTTGATCATAAGCTCCCCTAACAGCCGCAGCTCATAAGCATGGATCGGCAGGCCAGCGTATGCATGAAAGCGCGAAAGCCTCTCCAAGATTTCGGCATGGGCGGGGTCCTTCGCCCGAAATGGCATAATTGCTTCCGGGGCGTGATTACGCAGCGTATTTACGTACAAATTTCCCTCGCCGCCCACGTACTCTGACAGCCATTCAAGCGAAAAGACCACTGCAGAGTACCTGCATGCCATGCCAGGCACTTTACTCGCGTTATGCGTCAGATTCGGCGGGATGAACATGGCATCACCAGGCCCAAGCGCGAAAACCTGCTCCTCCACAAAAAACTGGATCTCGCCTTCTTCCAGATAGAAAAACTCTGCCTCTGGATGGCAATGCAAATAAAGCGCGTTTGTGTTTTCTCCATCCACGTAAGTGTGATGAATGGAGAACGGCCGCGCCTGCGTCACGTGATCGATCTTTTCTATTATATCAGTTTTGATATCCGTTTTCGGTATCTCAGATTTCATCATGTTCTTGTCCATAGCAAAATAGTACAATAAAATCATGATAATCGTCAAGCATTTTGCATCCATTCGCAATATAATGCAATTAATGATAAGTCAAAGGAGGTTTCTTATGGGAAGGATCATCATTGAGGAAAAAAGACTGATCTACCGCCGAAAGGACGAGCTTACGGTGATCGAGCCTTACGGCGCGAATTGTCTGCGCTGTCGCAGCACAAAGAACGGAACGCTGTTAGATGAAAACTGGACGGTGCTGCCGCCTGCGTCTGCCGATGCGTGCGTGACAAGCGGCAACGAGAAAAAGGCCACGATCACGAATGGCCTAATCAGCGCCACCATCGAGGCGGGACAGATCTGGTACGGCGGACTGATCAATTATTATCGCGACGGCAAGCCCATCCTGCGCACGAAATTCGAGGGCGATTACTATAACCGCAACCAGCACGTAGAGGGCGACCACTACCGCATTCAAGTGATCTTCGAGCCAAATGAGGGCGAGCATTTCTACGGCATGGGCCAGGAACAGGTGGACCTTTTTGACCGCAAGGGAAGCACCTGCCAGATCATCCACTACAACACAAAATCGACGCTCCCCGTCCTCTACTCCTCGCTGGGGTACGGTTTCTTTTGGAATAATCCCGCGCCCGGAAGGTGCGAGACGACGCGCAATCATACCATGTTCGTCGCAGACAGCGCTTATCAGGCAGACTATTTCGTCTATGCAGGACAAACGCCTGCAGAAACCATGCGTATCTACTGCGACCTTACTGGACATTCCCCGAAGCTTCCTCGCTGGGCAGCTGGCTACTGGCAGTGCAAGCTCCGCTACGAGAGTCAGGAGGACCTGCTTTCCGTTGCAAGAGAATACAAAAATCGCGGCATTCCCATCGATGCCATCGTCATCGACTACTTCCACTGGACGGAGCAGGGCGAATGGAAGTTTGACCCGAAGTATTGGCCGGATCCCAAGGCCATGGTGGAGGAGCTAAAGGAGATGGGCATTGAGCTTGTCGTTTCCA
>JAFPRF010000134.1 GCA_017400965.1 Lachnospiraceae bacterium | reverse complement strand
TTGATCTCTTCGACCAGTGCAGACTGTATCTGCCCCTGATATCTCGCAACCTGCGACCTCGCCGTCTCCTGCACGCATTTGAGTACTTTGTCAAACTCCTCGTGCACCTGCGCCTCCGGCACCTGTTCCATGGCGGCAGCAGGCGTACCCGTGCGCTTGGAATAGATGAACGTAAACGCATTGTCATACTGCACTCTGCGGATCACGTCGATGGTCTCCTCCACATCCTCCGCGGTCTCACCAGGAAAGCCGACGATGATGTCCGTCGTGATCGCGATGTCCGGGATCTCCCTTCGGATCTTCTCGGCAAGCGCAACGTATTGCTCCTTCGTATATCTTCGGTTCATCGCTTTCAGGATGCGGTCAGAGCCGGACTGAAGTGGCAAATGCAGATGTCTGCATATCTTCTTTGATTCCTTCATCACTTGGATCAGCTCGTCCGAAAGGTCCTTGGGATGCGAGGTCATGAATCGAATGCGTTTTAGACCCTCGATCTTTTCCACCTCCCTTAGGAGCTGTGCAAAGGAAATGCCATCTTCGAGATGCTTGCCGTAGGAGTTCACGTTCTGTCCCAGAAGCATGACCTCAATAACGCCGTCCCGTACCAGGCGCTCGATCTCCCGAAGGATTTCCTTCGGGCTTCTGCTTCGCTCCCTGCCGCGTACGTAAGGCACAATGCAGTAGCTGCAGAAATTATCACACCCGAACATGATGTTGATGCCTGACTTAAACGGGTATTTGCGCTCCACGGGAAGGTCCTCCACGATGTGCGGCGCTTCCTTCCAAACCTCGACAACGCTCCCTTTGGAAGTATAGGTGCGATACAGCAGTTCCGCGAAGGCGTAGAGATTATGCGTGCCAAAGATCAGGTCCACAAAGGGATAACTCTCTTTTAGCTTTTTGATCACGCTCTCTTCCTGCGTCATGCAGCCGCAAAGGCCGATCTTCATGTTCGGATTTTTTTTCTTCAGTCCGTTTAATACGCCAAGTCGTCCAAACACCTTTTGGTTCGCATTGTCACGCACGGTACAGGTGTTATAGATGACAAAATCAGCTTCTTCCTCCTCCGTCAGCGTAAAGCCAACCTTAAGGAGTATGCCGGAGAGCTTCTCGGAATCTCTCGCGTTCATCTGACAGCCAAAGGTCACAACACAGGCCGTCAGGCGCCTTCCTAAGCGCTTTTCCTCCTGGCTGAGGAAATTTCTCATTTTCGCCATGTAATGATATTGTCTCTGGGGTTCCTCCCTCGGAGGCGAACCGCTGATATCCACGGCATCTAAGTCTATCGAATCGTACATTAGGTACCTCTTTCCATCGATTTTTGTGCGCCTCAAAAGGACCTGCCCGTCGCAGGTCGCACATTCAATAGTATACCGAAGCTTCGGGCTGATTTCAACTAAAATCTCGATTGTACAAAAGGAAAAACGTGCCGCTTTTGATTCGCGACACGTCTTTTTGTTTTTATCTGCTCTCTCCCATGAAAAACAGTGCTACAAGGCCAGGGCCGGTATGGGTACCGATCACGGGACCGAGGGAGTTGATGATGCAATTTTGAATGCCAAAGCGCTCCTTGACCAGATTTGCAACGTACTCAGCGTCCTCCGGGCAATCGCCGTGGCTGATCATGAAGATGTCATCAAATTCCTTATAGTTCTTGCGCTTTAACTCCATGTAATCCACCATGGCCTGCAGGGACTTCTTGCGACCACGCACCTTGTCGATGTTGATCAGATGTCCTTCGTTGTCCATGTGGAGCATGGGCTTGATGCCAGCCAGCGTTCCGATCACGGCAGCCGTGCGGCTCACTCTTCCGCCGCGGAACAGATGGAACAGGTCGTCCACCGTAAATACGTGCACGATCTCCAGCTTACGTGCCTCGAGCCACTCCAAGGTCTCATCCAGGCTGCAGCCCTTGTCGCGAAGCTCTATCGCGCGATATACCAGCATGCCTTCACCGAGGGACGCACAGAGCGTATCCATAACAACGATACGGCATCCCGGGAAGTCCGTCATAATGTCGTTTGCCGCGATCCGCAGGCTGTTATAGCTGCCGCTGATGCCTTGGGATAAAGGCAACACAAGGATTTCCTTTTCCTTGGCGATCAGTTTCTTGAAATAGGCGTAAGCTTCTACGGGATTTACCTGTGACGTCGTCGGCATCTTTCCGGCACGCATCATGTCAAAAAACTGCTTCGCAGGCAGATCATTTCCCTGTCCGTAGGTGATCCCGTCAATGATATAGCTTAATGCGATACAGCCAACGTTGTGCTCCTGCATGAATTCCACAGGCAGATCTGCCGTTGTGTCCGTAACAATGTAAAACATCTCTTTCCCTCCCTGTATCGTCTTTATTTCGTAGTGCTTCCAAAGCCGCCGTTACGCAGGCCCTGCGCATCATCGTCCACGGTAATGCCGTACTCCAAAAAGATGCCCTGTGCGAAGCCGCTACCGGCCGGAACCTCAACCGTTTTCCCTTCGTTGGAGCAATTCGTCATTTTGATAAAGATATGTCCTTCATTATCGGAATAATAGTAATCGCTGTCAATAATGCCTACCGTATTGTTCATCTGCAGGCGATACTTAAAGCCAAGGCCGCTTCTGGGATAGATCTTCAAAACCCAGTCCTCGTCCATCTTAACGCGGATGCCGGTCGGGATCTTAATGGTCTGCCCTGCGGGAAGGCTAAATGCAAAGGGCGCAAAGAAATCATAGCCAGCGCTTCCCTTTGTGGCTCTCGCCGGAAGCTTTAACTGTTCATACATATCATTTACGTCCGCCTCGGAATAGCTTGGAAAATCATCCAAAACCGACTTCACAAACTGGTCCTTGCTGACCTTAAAAAACTGTGCGATTCTTCTCATAGTGGCTCCTTAGGTTATGCCAGGCAGGACGTACAAGGCGCATCCTCGAGGGTCTGTACTGCCGTGATGGGTGCCAGGGAATAGTCTCCGCAGTGCAGAGACGGGATCAATGGATTGACCTGGGCCAGCGTCTTTTGCACGTCGATCACGCGCTGATTCTTGCTGCCCTTCCAAAGGAGCTTATTGTCCTTCTCCTCCACGTGAAATTCCCCGTCTACGCAGACGTCAACGACCTTCATGATGGGATATTGATAAATATTCTCCCAAACGTCGCCCGTGTACAGCCAAATGGTCTTGTTCGGATACTTTTCATGAATCTCTTCCGCCAATTCGCGAACGCCCATGCGATTCGCGGGATGCAAGGGATCTCCGCCGGAAAAGGTGATCCCGGAAATATAGCTTTTATCAAGCTGATCAAAGATTTCCTGCTTTGCAGCCTCATCAAAGGGGAGGCCTCCGTCCGGATCCCAGGTGATGGGATTCTGACATTCCTTACAACAATGATTACAACCTGCTACCCAAAGGACTACGCGAAGGCCATCTCCGTTTAGCATATCGTCCTTGGTGATGTTATGATAACGCATAATCGTACTTACACTCCATTCCTAATTGCCTGACCTGCGCTTACATCGAAACGCGTTCCTTGATCTCCGCCATCTTTGCGTCATTTAAGCGGCTGTCGCCGTGTACGCGCGAATAAGAAAGGTAACCGTTCATTCTGTCGATCTTGGTCAGATTTCTGCTACCGCACTTCGGGCATACGTCCATCTCGAGTTCCTGATGTCCGCAGTCATCGCAGTAAGCGAGGGAGAGATTTACGCCCTCATAGAAGCCCATTTCCATGGCTCTGTGGATCAGTGACTTCACGGCCTCGATATTGTAATCGATCGGGTACTTCACGTACTGGATCTTTCCGCCGTTGGCCAGATCCCAGAATCGATTCTCGAGGTCCTGCTTTTGGATCGGCGTGATGTTTTCAGTCACGTGGCAGTGGAACGAATTGGAGACATACTCTCTGTCGGATACGCCTTCAATGATGCCGTATTTCTTACGGAACTGCTTTACCTGCAGACCGCAAAGGCTCTCTGCGGGGGTGCCGTAGATGGCATACAGATTGCCGTCTGCTTCCTTAAACTCCGCAATCTTCTTGTTGATGTGCTCCATAACTTCTACGGCAAAGGCTCCATCCTCTACAAGGGATTTTCCGTTGTAGAGTTCCTGCAGCTCATTCAGCGCCGTGATGCCAAAGCTTGCGGTCGCAGCCTTGAGCAGGGGCTTGATCTTATCGGTAAGCTTTAAGTGACCGCCAAGGAATCCACCTTCGCAATACGCCAGAGGGTTGGTGGATGCTCTCATCTCGCCGAGGTACGCATAGGTACGGATGTGGAGCTGACGGATCAGGTTCAGATAATAGTCGAGTACCTCATAGAAATCCCTGCTTTCCTTACGGGACTTCTCAAGGATCATCGGCAGATGCAGGGAAACTGCGCCGATGTTAAATCTGCCGACAAACACCGGCTTGTCATCCTCATCAGCGGGATGCATGCCGCCTCTCTCATACCAGGGAGAAAGGAATGCACGGCAACCCATCGGGGAAACGACTCTGCCGTACTGCTTATACATGCTGGCAACGTAGCCCTTACCCGTCAGGCTCAGCCAGTCGGGATACATGGTCTTCGCGGAGCACTCCACGCCTGCGTTGAAGACATCCTCCATGGGCTTTCCGGGGCCATGAAGATTCTCATCATACAGGAACACGATCTTCGGGAACAGCACGGGTTTCTTGCAATTTGCCTTGCCCTGTCCCTTTTTACGAACGTTCAGCATCTGGATCGTCGCCAGCTTTGCAAAGCGGCCCGTGCCGATGCCGGCCGTTACGGTAATAAACGGATAGTCACCGCGGGAAGATGCCACGGTATTGAACTTATATTCCCAGCCCTGGAAGCCCTGCTCGAAATCACGCGTTACGTCAGCGAGTGCAACCTCCTCTGCCTTTTCCTGCGCGATGCCAAGTCCCACGTACTTGTCCACGTACTTCTGATAGGACTTCTCTGCGTAAGGCTCAAGGATCTTATCCACCTCAGGTACGGTAAAGCCGCCGTACTGCTGGCTGGCTGCGGACAGAACGATGTCACCGATGACGTCGAAGGCCGTATCCAAGGTCTTCGGCTCATTGTACCAGATGTTACCCATCTCAAAGCCGCCGGACAATACTTCCTTTACGTTAAAGAGACAGCAGTTCATGGTATCGCGGCGAGCGGACATGTCATGCACGTAAATGTAACCGTCTCGGCACGCCTGGATCTCTTCGGTAGTCATAAAGAACTTCTGATAGAGCTCCTTATTGAACTGATTGAACACAAGGCTTCTCTTGGTGGATACCAATGCGGAGTCCGTATTTGCGTTCTCTTTATCTCCAATATACATAATGGACTGACTCTTCTTATAGACGTCATCCATCATGCGAACGAAATCCTGCTTATAATTGCGGTAGTCGCGGTAGCTCTTTGCAACGATGGGCTTTACTTCCTCCAACGCAGACTCCACCACGTTATGCATGATGGCGATGGGAATCTCATTGCTTTCAAACTCGTTGATCTTATCGATCACGTGCTGGCAAATGCTGCGCTTTTCCTCTTCGGTAAATTTCGTCAGCGCACGATACGCACTCTTTCCAACGGCATTGATCACCTTCTGTACGTTGAAAGCTTCCTTACTGCCATCCTTCTTAATGACAAAGACCTCTTTCGCAGGGCGATACTCTGCGCCATAGTTTACCTCGTCATCATGCTGCGCGTGTTCAAAATTGCTGCTCATTTCGTTCCCCCATTTCTTTTTTCAAACGGTTGCGGTTCACTAGATATAGATTTTGGGATCGATTTGATCCCCACATCTTGTGCCAGTGTATCAAGTATAAGAGGGAAAAGGCAACTTTGTCAACGTATAACTTAACATAAAAAGATGTCTAAAATTTAGACACCTTTTTTCTAGAAAACCATTGACAAAACCATTTGCTTTCATCATGGTTCCCATCCGTACTATGCTACTGATAGAAATAATCATTAACCGTCGCAGTCAATTTTATTGACTATTTGGCTTCTGCCGTCTCCTGCGCCTGTTCAAGCGCTTCTTTCGCATTCTTACGCTTTCTTAAAAAGATCCCGAGAAATATGGCAGCGACAACTGCGGCCGCAAAGCAAACCAACACAATCCCATATGATGCTAATGCATTTAAGAACTCCATTTGGAATCCCTCCTAATTCTTTCGTCGACTCCTAGTATAACAAGCGATGGGGCTTTTCGTCAAGCCCACTTGCCCGTCTCCAAAAAGCTTTCTGCCTGACTCTGCGCCTTTTCGATCACTTCCGCGTCATAGCCAATGATCTCAAGAAGCTTGATCGCATTACGCGTCGTTGCCTTGCCCGATAATAAACGGTACTGGAACAGGACGTCGCCGTCCTTGATCTCCTCTTCGAAATGGTAGTTGGTAAACTGCTTTTCGAGGAGTGAGGTCAGTTCAATGTCATGAGTTGCCGCAAAGCACAGCACTGCCTTTCCGTCAAAGCTTTTCAGGATCTGCGTGGATGCTGCGATGCGCTCCACGGTATTGGTTCCGCGCAGCACCTCGTCCACGAAGCAAAGCACGGGTCTTCCCGGCTCCTTTGCAGCCGTTAAGATGCGCTTTAAGGCCTTGATCTCTACGACGTAATAGCTGTCTCCGCCTTGCAGGTCATCCCGCAATGACATGGAGGAAAAGATCCGAAAGAGCGGCGCTTCATACGCGTCTGCCACGCAGGTATGCACGGTCTGTGCCAGCACGGCATTTAACGCCGTCATCTTTAGGAACGTGGATTTACCCGATGCGTTCGAGCCCGTCAGCAGTACGCCATTTTTTGCCGTAATACTGTTTTTCACGGGTTCCGATATCTGTGGATGGTACCCGTTTTCAATGCGCAGCGTTAAATCCGAAGCGTCATGGAATCTCGGAATGCAATAGCCGTTCTTTTTCGAAAGGCCCGTTCTCCAGGCACCGATGGCGATCGCCGTCTCGATCCTGCCAAGCGTCGTGTTAATTTGGTCTACCGTAGTGACGTGAGACCTTAAAAAGGCGAGCATTTGATTGAACTTGATGAGATCCACGTGGAAGCTCATCTTTAGGTAATCGATCAATATATCCGCGGGATTACCGCTCATGGACATGCTGCCGGAGGTGACCCAAAAGGAGCCTCTGCGAAGGGGTGTAAGCACTTTACGATCCTCCGCCAGTTTCTTTAAGACTTCTTCGAGTTCCGCGGGCTTCTCCCCAGGTAATGCTTCGAGCTTTTCTCCCGCCTGCAAAAGCTTTAAAACATACTGAAAGCTGATAATATAGGGTTCAATATCACTCTTTTCCTTGAAATATGAGGTGATATTGTAGATCATGAGTCCAACGATGCCAAAGATTGCATAGCTAAAGGCAAAGGGTAAAAGTCCCAAAAGAGGCAAAAACAAAAGGTTGCAGATGATCGCCTTCGTATTTTTCCGCTCTCCAAGATAGTCCAAATTGTCAATGTAGTCATACAGGGAATATTTTCCCATGTAACCGAGCTTCGCCATCAGGAGCTGTACGTACACCCTTTGCTCTTCATGCTCCATAAAGAAGGTGATCAGGTTCTCCAGTTCGTTTATGGAATCGGCATCCTTACCAACGCTACGCAGCAAATAGTACAGATATTCCTCGCCAGTGGCGCTGTAGGTATGGTTCATGCCTAGGAATACGTCGTCCATGCCCAGGTCGTTCCAAGTAATGTCATCGATCTGATCCTGTTCCTGATGCTTTTGGTAATAGCGGTCCATGCGTGCGAAGCGCTCCAGATTCAGCTTTCGCTCGCGCAGCACGCCATAGTTTTTTCGAAGGTCCTGTTCAAATCTCTTTTTCTTTTTTCTGTCGTTATAGATATCCTTACCGATTACCGCGGCAACGAATACAATGACGAGTCCTAAAAATATCATATACTCCATGTTGCCTTCCTCACGCCAGATTCTCGCCGCCAAAGCCATGCGGCAGCAGTTCTGCCAGCGTACTGATCTCATACTCTTTTGTATTTTTTGCCACAATGATCAGGAAATCGTCCTTGCAGAACTCTTTCATGACCTGTCTGCAGATGCCGCAGGGATAGGCATAGGAATCTGGTTCCTCGCCTGCCTTACCGCCAACGATCACGATCGCGCGAAAGGCTCTCTCGCCCTCCTGCACGGCCCGAAAGAAAGCGACGCGCTCTGCACAGACGGTTGCGCCATAGGAGGCGTTTTCCTGATTACAGCCCGGATACACTCTGCCCTGAGCGGATAAGAGCGCTGCACCCACCTGATAGTTCGAATACGGCGCATAGGCCTTCATTCTCGCGCCCATGGCCTGCTTAATCAATTTTTTAACGTCGAAGTCTAATTCCATGGCAATACCCCCGCTATCTACAGCTTATCCATTCTGCGGATCACTTCGGAAACAAGTGTTTCGAATTTCTTTGAGGCCGCGTCAGCCGCCTCCTGTACTTCCTTATGATTTAACGGCGTTGCAGAGATGCCTGCCGCCATGTTGCAGATGCATGAAATACCGCAGATGCGCAGCTTCATGTGGTTGGCGGCAATGGCCTCCACCACGGTGCTCATGCCAACGGCGTCCGTGCCGAGGGTTTTCAGCATCCGGATCTCCGCGGGACTTTCGTAAGAGGGACCCGTCACCTGGGTGTAAACGCCCTCTTGGATCTTGATGTTTTTATCAGCGGCAGCTGTCCTGATGAAGTCCTGTAGCTCCTTGTCATAGACACTGGACATGTCAGGGAATCTGGTACCAAGCGCCTCAATGTTGGGACCGATCAAAGGATTCGGTACAAACAAGGAGATATGGTCCTTAATCATCATGAGGTCTCCCGCCTGGAAGCCATCGCCAAGGCCACCTGCGGCATTGGTCAGGAATAAAAACTTCGCGCCAAGGAGTCCCATAAGCCGGATGGGCATCACCACGTCGGTCACGGGATAGCCTTCATAGTAGTGCACTCGGCCTTTCATGCAGACCACGGGAACTTCATCAAGCCATCCGAAGATAAATCGTCCGTCATGTCCCTGAACGGTCGATACGGGGAAGCCTTCAATCTGGCTGTAAGGGATCTCGCACTCAACTCTCAAATGATCGGCAAAGCCGCCCAAACCTGAGCCCAAAACCAAAGCAACCTTCGGCTGAAAACTGGTTATTTTTCTGATCTGTTCCTTCGCTTTTTCAAGCCTTTCCATTACGGATTTTGCATCGCTCATACCCTTACGTCCTCCTCTTTTGATTGTAAGCACGTACAATTTCAAGTATACCCAATCACAGGGGAAAAATCAATGTCAATGTATGATCGCCTGGCAACAAAAAACTTCCCAAAGGACGGGAAGTTTTTCTGGAAACTATGTTATTTTACGATACGCTTAAAGTTCTTCTTACCACGCTTTACAACGATACCGTCGCCTGCGAACGAAGAAGGCTCGAAGGTCATTTTTACGTCGGTCACTTTCTCGTTGTCAACGGTAACGCCGCCTTGCTCTACGGCGCGGCGCGCTTCGCTACGGGATGCGCAAAGACCAGAGCTTGCAAGTACGCCGAGGATGTCGATCTTACCGTTCAGGAAATCCTCATCCTTTAACTCGTAGGTAGGCATGTTGGCATCATCTCCGCCGCCAGCGAACAGCGCCTTCGCGCTCTCCTGTGCCTTGGTTGCCTCTTCTTCACCGTGAACGAGTTTGGTAAGTTCGAATGCAAGAATCTCCTTGGCGGTGTTGAGCTGACTCCCTTCCCATTTATCCATCTCGTCGATCTGTTCCAGCGGCAAGAAAGTCAACATGCGCAGGCACTTGAGTACGTCATCGTCGCCCACGTTTCTCCAGTACTGGTAAAACTCAAAGGGAGAGGTCTTTTCAGGATCCAGCCATACGGCACCCTTCTGCGTCTTGCCCATCTTCTTGCCCTCGGAATTAAGAAGCAAGGTAATTGTCATTGCGCAGGCATTCTTTCCAAGCTTTCTGCGGATCAGCTCCGTGCCGCCCAGCATATTGCTCCACTGATCATCGCCGCCGAACTGCATGTTACAGCCGTAGCGCTTGTAGAGCTCTAGGAAATCGTAGCTCTGCATGATCATGTAGTTAAATTCCAGGAAGCTCAGACCCTTCTCCATACGCTGCTTGTAGCATTCAGCGGTCAGCATGCGGTTTACGGAGAAATGAGCTCCAACCTCACGTAAAAACTCAATGTAGTTCAGGCCTCTCAGCCAGTCTGCGTTGTTGACCATCATGGCCTTTCCTTCGCCGAATTCGATAAAGCGGCTCATCTGCTTTTTGAAGCATTCGCAGTTGTGGTCGATCTGCTCCACCGTCATCATGGTTCTCATGTCGGATCTGCCAGAAGGATCACCGATCATTGCGGTACCGCCACCGATCAGGGCGATGGGACGGTTGCCAGCCATCTGCAATCTCTTCATCAGGCAAAGTGCCATGAAATGTCCTACGTGCAGGCTGTCTGCAGTAGGGTCAAAGCCGATGTAGAATACGGCCTTTCCGTTGTTGATGAGTTCCTTGATCTCTTCCTCATCCGTTAGCTGTGCCAGAAGTCCTCTGGCCTTCAGTTCGTCAAAAATAGTCATCTGTTTTCCTCTCTTTCTGCCCTTTGGGCTGTCTTTGTAGGGTTGTTTAGGGAGGGTTTAAAACAAACAAGGCCCACCCTTTTCAAAAGGGTGAGCCCTCACTCACGTTACCACCTTTGTTCCCATATGCCTCGCGACACATGGCTCAGCGAGTATCCATCAATACTCTTGTCCGATATCGGGGACCACCGTCAACGCCTACTCCCATAAGGTTTGGGGTTGCTGCTCCGAGACGTATTCCCACAAGGCTTTTCGCGCCTTTCACCAACCGGCTGCTCTCTGTCAAAAGTGAACTCATGGTACTCTTTCTCTTCTTCGCATTCAATTATGATTTTTTAGTATAATTGTCGACATCCATTTTGTCAAGTGATTTTATTCAGCGTTTAAGCCTCATCAAAAGTCCTAGGCTTATCAGAAAGCATGATCTCAATACACTCCGCATAGACCATCTCATTCAGCTTATCCTCGGGCATCTCTCCGTACTTTTGCGCGGCAACGTCATAGCACATGCAAAGCGGGAATTCCGACTGAATGCGTCCAACGCCGAAGAGATACAACTCATCATAATCACTCGGCACGTTACTGATAAACTGGTAATTGCGATACTCCGAGGTCTCTAAGCGGCAAATGCTCACCCTGTCAATTCTAGATACGTACTTACGAAACTCACCAAATTTCATTACTCTTAGCCCCCTTGAAAATCTTTCCCATCCTTAGCGATTAACCATAAGTTTTACCATGGCTTGATTCAGTCCATCGACCGTCAGCTTGTACATGGGGAAAAGCTCCTTAATTGCCGTCTCCGCCTCACGCCAAGGCGCTCGTCCCGG
>JAFPRF010000133.1 GCA_017400965.1 Lachnospiraceae bacterium | reverse complement strand
GGAAGCTCTGTGATGAGTTCACCAGTGTCGAGGATGCCCTGGGCGACGGCTTCATATTCGCCCTTAGGATCTAAAACGCGCACGGGGCGGCCCTGATTCACGAGAAGGGCGTTGTAAGCCTCTTTTAACGGCGCCAGGCTTTGTGCATCCATAAATGCATGATAAGCGCTCTCAAAGGCCTCCAGGACATTTGAGAGGAGCTTAGAGCGGTCTATGGGGCTTTGATAAACGTTCTCGAGTGAAGTTGCGGTTGCCTGGATCTCCTCGGGAAAGGTTTGTCTTCGCACGTTAATGCCTACGCCTATTACCAAATGATCTATGGTTTGATCCTCTTTTAGGCTAAGCTCCGTCAAGATCCCGCAAACCTTTCGGCCATCCAAAACAATGTCATTCGGCCATTTGATGCCTGGCTGCGGATCTGCGTTTGCCACGGTCGCCTGGATGCCCTGCGCCACGGCGAGTGCCATGACAAGGGTCAGCATGGAAGCCTTGTCTGGAGCGATCTTTGGTCTAAGGAGCAGCGTAAAGTACAAATTGGCTCTGGCCGGACTCTCCCAGCTTCGTCCTCTCCTGCCGCGTCCCGCAGTCTGCGCATCCGCCACAAAAACGCTTCCGTCCTTTGCACCCTGCGCTGCCATGCGCTTTGCCTCAAGATTGGTCGAATCGATGACGTCGTAATAGTATAAGGACTGACCCATGAGGTCAGTCTTTATGCTTTTCGCGAAGTTTTCGCGCTCTAAATCAGTATTCATGTTACGCCTTGTAGCCCAGCGTGGCTGCCATAACGGCCTTGATGGTGTGCATGCGGTTCTCGGCCTCCTCGAAGACAAGGGACTGCGCGGACTCGAAAACCTCATCCGTAACCTCCATCTCGGTGATGCCAAAGCGCTTGCCCATCTCTGCGCCGATCTTGGTCTTTAAGTCATGGAATGCAGGGAGGCAATGCAGGAAGATCGCCTGCTCGCCTGCGTTTTTCATGATGGCGGAGTTGACCTGGTAAGGGGAAAGCTCTGCAATGCGCTCGGTCCAAACTTCGTCAGGCTCGCCCATGG
Organism: Lachnospiraceae bacterium; assembly: GCA_017400965.1. Taxonomy (GTDB): domain Bacteria; phylum Bacillota; class Clostridia; order Lachnospirales; family Lachnospiraceae; genus Acetatifactor. Next base: position 11,407 of record JAFPRF010000133.1, on the reverse strand, counting down.
ATACCCAAACGTCGGTGTAAACCACGTCTGCGCCCTTCGTGCCGGCCATCGCGTCACTGGTAAGGGTGATGCTGCCGCCGGTCTGCTTTGCGATCTCCTCGCAGGTTGCAACCAACGCGGGATCCGGGAAGTATTTGGGTGTCGTGCAGGCAGTAAAGTGCATGCCCATCTTTGCGCAGGCTACCATCAGGGAGTTACCCATGTTGTAGCGCGCGTCGCCCATGTATGCAAGCTTGATGCCCTTAAGGTATCCGAAATGTTCACGAATGGTGAGGAAGTCTGCCAACATCTGCGTGGGATGGAACTCATTGGTGAGGCCGTTCCACACGGGTACCTTGGAATATTTAGCGAGCTCTTCCACGATCTCCTGACCGTAGCCGCGGTATTCAATGCCCTCGAACATGCTGGACAAAACGCGCGCAGTATCGGCGATGCTCTCCTTTTTGCCGATCTGAGAGCCCGCGGGGTCAAGGTAGGTGCAGCCCATGCCAAGGTCATGCGCAGCTACTTCAAAGGAGCAGCGCGTTCTGGTACTGGTCTTTTCAAAGATCAGCGCAACGTTCTTTCCGCGGAACTGATCTACGGGAATGCCCTTTTTCTTTTTATCCTTCAAGTCTGCCGCCAGGTCAAGTAAGTAAGTGATCTCTTCCGGCGAATAATCCAGCAATTTCAAAAAATCGCGTCCCTTTAAGTCTACCATGATGCGTTCTCCTTTCAAAACGAACTAATTACCACTACTATACTGTATTTCATTGATTTTTGCAAGTACCACGCCCTATGAGAAAAGGCCGCGCACCGCGCAGCCTTTCCCCTTCATGCATGATGTTTTATCTATGGTCACACTTGCGTGTAGTACCCTGTCTTACTTCTTCATGGACTCCTTCAGAACGGTTCCAAGGGAAGCGATACCCTGCAGCTCTGCGGGAAGCAGGATGGTCGTTGCCTGACCGTCTGCAACCTTCTCGAATGCTTCGAGGCTCTTGATCTTCAGAACGGCTTCGTCAGCGCCAGCTTCCTTTAGCATGCGGATACCATCGGCATGTGCCTGCTGCACCTTGAGAATGGCTTCTGCCTGACCTTCTGCCTCGCGGATCATCTTTTCCTTCTGTGCCTCTGCACGGAGGATCGCGGACTGCTTGTCAGCCTCTGCACGGAGGATCGCGGATTCCTTTTCACCTTCTGCGGAAAGGATGCTAGCCTTCTTTTCACCTTCTGCACGGGTAACGGCCTCACGTCTTTCACGCTCTGCCTTCATCTGCTTCTCCATCGCGTTCTGGATCTCTGCGGGAGGGATAATGTTCTTCAGCTCTACGCGGTTTACCTTAATGCCCCAAGGGTCGGTAGCGATGTCGAGCTGTGCTCTCATCTTCGTGTTAATGGTTTCACGGCTGGTCAGCGTCTGGTCGAGTTCGAGGTCACCGATAATGTTACGAAGGGTCGTAGCAGTCAGGTTCTCGATTGCCATCATGGGATTCTCAACGCCGTAGGTAAAAAGCTTAGGGTCGGTGATCTGATAGAAAACAACGGTATCAATTCTCATGGTAACGTTATCCTTCGTGATCACGGGCTGAGGCGGGAAGTCCGCTACCTGCTCCTTTAAGTTCACGCGTCTTGCCACCTTATCGATCAGGGGCATCTTGAAGTGGAAGCCTACGGACCAGGTTCCCTGATATGCGCCGAGTCGCTCCATAACGAAGGCCTGTGCCTGGGGAACGATCTTCACGCAGGAAACTGCGATGCCGAGGGCAACGATCACTAGTACAACGATCAAAAACTGTAAACCATCCATAAGTTACCTCTTTCTGTGCTGAGCGTGCAGCACGCACTTTATTGGGTGAGTCTGATCATTAACGTCTTCTGGAGCCGCCCTTTGCCTTTGCCAGGATGCGAAGAACCTTTAGGAACAGGTTGATCACGTCAAGGTAGATGTCCAGCGCACTGTCAACGGCATTGTCAAGGGTCTTCGGATACATCTGGGATCTGTGGAAGTCATAAGCGATGTAAACGCTAAATACGATCGCACCGATCCAAGCGGTAACCACCTGATCCACACCCATGAGAAGCATCACGCCCTCAGAAAGTATCAGTGCCGTCAGGCAGGCAAACAGGATGCCACCGAGCTTTTCAAAGAATTCAGGCTTTGCCACGGCGAAGGCCACCATGAAGGCGGTTGTTAACATCGTAATGAGGAACGCCTGCGTCACGATCTCTGAACCAAGTCCGCCGTACGCATAAACCACGATGGAGACCACAAGGCCTACCGGTACGACAACGAGATTGTATCCGATGAAGGAAATGATCGCGTTATCGGATTTTTTCGACATCCACGTTCCGGCAAAGCAGGAAACAAAGTATGCGATCATCAAAACGATCGGGTTGACGTACATCATTCGATCCTGGAAGATGTAACAGATCGCCACGTTCACCAAAAGGCCGTACACCAATACGGCGCCGATGGTTCCATTGTACGCTCTGTCGGAGATTTCCTCATCTGCGAAGATCTCCTTATACATGCGCTCTTCTCTTCTTTCGCTCATCCAATCAGCCATTTTTTCACCTCTTAATTAAATAACATATATTACATAACGCAGGTTATTATTCTGCATTCTGTACCTGTACTGCCGGAGCCTTCTTCTCAGCCTTGCAGATCAGCTTAACGCCGCTGATGGCTACCACTTCCACAACGCTGCCCTTCTCGATGACCTGATCCTCGTCCACGTTTCTCGCGGTCCATTCCTGGCCACCTACGGACACGGTTCCAACGCCCTGGAGATTATCGATCGTCTCGGTAACAACGCCCTGACGACCAACAATGCTCTCTGCATTGGTGCGTACGCGATCCTTGTTAAAGTACTTCACTGCGATCGGTCTGGTGAACAGAAGGAGTAGCAGTGAAACAGCAACAAAGAGTAAAATCTGCAGCCACAAAGGAGCATGCAATGCTGCAGCGATCAGGGCCACAAGTGCTCCACCGGCAAACCAAATGCTGGTCAATCCCAGAGATATGATTTCCACAATTATGGCAACGATCAATATCACGATCCAAGCAATCATCTGATAATCCATAGTTACCTCTTTTCTGCCGCATGCGCGACCACTATTTGCGGGATACCGGTTTCCTCTCTAACCCATTTCGGATTCTATGAGCTTAGTATAGTACAAAAAATCGTTTCAATCAATCTTTTTCTTTGCACTTTACTTTGCGTTATCGTGCGCGGAGGCACATATTTTAGGGATTTGACGTAAAAAAGGCTTGCGAACCAAGCATTCGCAAGCCTTTCATGAATCTCATTCTTTGATTTTAATAGAATACGTGATTTCCGATCACGAGTCCCTCACGACCGTTGACGCGTCTAAAGTGCGTCAGATCGCCGACGGGTGATACGCCGGAAAGTGCTTCCTCTGCCGCCTTGATGCAGCTCTCGTAGATCTTACCGGACTCATACACGCGGTTGACCTTTCCGCTCATGGCCGGCGTGAACTGACCAGATGCGTAAATGACACCGTGGATGGTATCAGGATATGCCTTGCTGCGCACGCGGTTCATGACAACGGCACCAACCGCAACCTGTCCCTCATAGGGTTCTCCGCCTGCCTCACAGTGGATCAGTGCAGCGAGGAGGAGGGTCGTGTCAGCATCGGTGGTGTACTCGCCGTACTTCACCTGGCGTCTGGCTTCCTTTTCCTTCTTTTCGCGGGCTTTCACCTCTTCTACAGTCTCGCCGGCATCGATCTGGAAGGTCACGGTTACGTACTCAGACGCAACGTAGCCGTCCATACCATTGTAGTCAATGCAGGTCCAACCGTCCTCGATGTCGTCCTTATCCAGCACGTCAACGCGCTCACCTTCAGGAAGAAGGCCGTAAATCTCTGCATCGTCCTGTGCCTGCGCACGAACGCGAAGCATTTCTGCATCGACCGTCGCAATCTTCTTTCCCGCGTCAACCGCAAGAACCTCTGCCTCCTCGCCAAAGAGAAGGTACTTATCGTCTGCCCAGCCGATGATGTTGCCGGAACGAAGCTTCGTCCAGCCATCCTTTTGCTCAATGATCTCTCCGCCGCAGTCCTTGTACAGATACCCTACGACCTTAGAGCTCTTGTCCGCCTCATAACGAACGCTCAGCTCTACCTTCACGTTCGCCATGACCAGCTTGGACTCTTCCTTCTCTGCCTTAAGGGCTGAGAGGTCCAGATTCAAAGTCTGTGCCATTTCGCTGATCTGTTCTGATGCGTCGAGACACTTGGGCTCCAAAAGGATGCCCGCGCCGCTACTCATAAAGCCGCGGCTCATTTCTGCTGCCAAAGCAGTCCGCCCTAAACCCAACAAGACTGTCAGGGATAAGAAAAACCCCAGTGCTCCGACAAGCAGTTTCCTGTTTGTGTTCATTTTTTCTGTCCCAATCCTTTACACTTTTATTTCGTCACAGTTGTTCGAAAATAGGAAAAATAACTAGTAAAAGTTTTGTCAGTTTTGTGACAAATTATTAAGAATTTATTAAGTTTTTTGCGTGTAAATGATAATTTAGCAGAAAAAATGATATTTGTCAAGCTTTAAATATTTTTGGATTTTTCAATGCACGCCTCTACAGCGTCCATCACGGATGCCCTAAAGCCCATTTCTTCAAGGACTTTCACGGCCTCAATGGTGGTTCCGCCAGGGCTGCAAACCATGTCCTTGAGCTCCCCGGGATGCTTACCCGTTTCGAGCAAAAGCTTCGCACTGCCGAGAACGGCCTGAGCGGAAAATTCGTAGGCCTGAGCACGGGGCATTCCGGCCAAAACTGCGGCGTCTGCCATCGCCTCAATGAACATGAAAACGTAGGCCGGCGAGCTGCCGCTGATACCTACAACAACGTCCATCAGTTTCTCGGGAACGACGCTCGCTTTTCCGAAGGATCCGAGGAGCTTAATGACCTCATCGAGCTCTTTTTTCGTCACGTTCGCATTTGCGCAGGCACCGGTGCAACCCTCGAGAACCAACGCAGGTGTATTGGGCATGCAGCGAACGATCTTTACGTCTTTTCTGCCAAGACCGTTCTCCAAAAACGCCAAAGTCTTACCTGCGGCAATGCTGATGATCACGGTTTTCTTATTTACGACGCTTCCGATCTTCGGAAGAACCTCAGGAAGTACGTTAGGCTTTACCGCAAGGAACAAATAGTCCGCAGCGGCTGCAACTTCCGCCTCATTAATAGCGGTTGTTATCTTATAATTGTCCTTTGCTTTGACTACTGCAGCCTCTGCTTTGTCATAACCGATGACATTTACGGGCTTTACCATCTTTTTTGCGATCAGCCCGCCGATGATCGCGGTTGCCATGTTGCCAAGGCCGATAAATCCAATCTTTTTTTCCATTGCTTTCTCTCCTTTTTCCCCTGTTTCTTCTATATATAATAGTTCCTTAAAAAGCGCTTCTCTGTCTTTTCGCCTCGTAGATCAAAAGTGCCGTCGCGACCGAAGCATTAAGGGATTCGAGCTTTCCCTCCATCGGAATTTTCACGTACGCGTCTGCCTGATCCGCGATTTCTTTGGACAATCCGTTCCCTTCATTTCCGATGAGGAACGCCGTCGCGTTTTGGAAGGATTTTCCCGTGTAATATTCCTTTCCGGCGAGATGTGCGGCGAAGGTTTGGATGTTTTTCGCCTTCATTTCCCGCAAAAGATCGCTCAGATCATCCACGTAAAGAAATGGCACGCGATAAATCGATCCCATGGTCGCCCGGATCGTCTTCGGGTTAAAAATATCAGCTGTTTTCTTATTCATGATGACCGCGGTAACACCTGCGCCCTCGCTGGTTCGCATGATCGTCCCCAGATTTCCGGGGTCCTGTAGGTCCTCTAGCACCACGTAAAGGCCGTTTTCCTTCTCCAAAAGCGGCGTGAGCAGGTAAAACGGGCACCGAAGCACCGATAAGATCCCCTGCGGCGTCTGCGTATCCGCCATTTTCGCCATCACTTCGTCAGAAACGGTCTCATACGGGATCTGTTCCAGCTTTGCAAAGCTGTCCTTATCCGTACGCAATTTCTGCAGCGCGGCTTCGGTCAGATAGACCTCCCTGACCCAATGCAAGGGCGCTTCGCCGAACATCTTAAAGCCTTCCACTAGAAATACGCCGTCCTTACGGCGTTCCTTGGACTTTGTCTGCCACTGCACGATCTGCTTTACCTTCGCGTTCGCGGGACTCGTGATCATAAAAAACTCCTTAGAAGAAAAGGCGGTCATGCCGTCTTGGCATCACCGCCTTAGGTTTATCGTTCCTTTTCATCCATGACGGAGAGGAGTCTCGAAATCTCGAATTCTCTCTCGTCCACCGTCTTCGTCATCTGCAGTGCTTCCTCGATGTCGAAATCGACGAATTCACCCTTGCGATAACCTACCACGCGGTTCGTCTTACCGGCACGCAGAATGTCGACTGCGTTCGCGCCCATGATGGATGCGTAGTAACGGTCCTTCGCACTGGGCTCACCGCCACGCTGCATGTAACCAAGGATGGTTGCACGGGTCTCGATGCCGGTTGCGGCCTCGATACGTCTCGCCATGGATACGGAGTGGCCGATGCCCTCTGCATTGATGATGATGTGGTGCGTCTTACCAAGACGACGGCTGCGGATAATGTTGTTGATGAGCTCCTGCTCGTTATAGTCATATTTCTCAGGAAGCAGGATGTCCTCTGCGCCGTTTGCGATACCGCACCAAAGTGCGATGTAGCCGGCGTCACGTCCCATAACCTCGATAATGGAGCATCTCTCATGAGAGGAAGAGGTATCCTTAACCTTATCGATTGCCTGCATAGCCGTATTTACGGCGGTATCAAATCCGATCGTGTATTCCGTGCACGCGATGTCGAGGTCGATGGTGCCGGGAAGTCCGATGGTATTGATGCCCAGTCTGGAAAGCGCCTGCGCACCGCGGTAAGAACCGTCTCCACCGATAACGACGATGCCGTCGATGCCGTGCTTTTTGCAGATCTCCGCACCCTTCTGCTGGCCTTCCTTGGTCTTAAACTCCAGACATCTCGCCGTACCAAGGATGGTACCGCCTCTCTGGATGATGTCGGATACGTCCTTTGCTTCCAGATCTACGATTTCCTCATTTAATAGGCCCTGATAGCCCTTCTTGATTCCCTTAACCTTAATGCCTCTGGCAATGGAGGTACGAACGACTGCGCGGATGGCTGCATTCATTCCCGGTGCATCTCCGCCGCTGGTCAACACGCCGATTGTTCTGATCTCTTTCTCCATGATGTGAGTCCTCCCAATTTACTAAAAAGAAATGCGTCACAAGATATTTTATTCCATTTTACTTCGTTTTTCAATAGTTTTAGAAACGGAATTTCACGTTTTCTTCTCCAAAAATCTCGGAAAGACGCGATTTTAACGCCTCATCAGCATGCACGCAACGGTTCGCTGGCAGCAAACGGATCTGTTTTTGCTCTTTTATGAAAATGACAACATTGTCATCTCCGTCCGAGTCCGCGATCGCGGTCAGAAGCGCCTGTTCACGGTCCTTAAACTGCTCCATGGTGTCAAAAGCAATCCATACGCCGTTAGGCAAAGTCTTCACCTCAGGGCGCTTTTGCGGCTGCGGCGCGCTCGTCTTCGAAGGCGCGGGCTGACTATAACGGCTCACCTTTTGATTCTTTGCGTCGTCAAAGCTAAAGACCTGCTCGCAGATCAGGTTGCAGACCGGATTGCCGTCGCGGTCCTCCTTGACGGACACTCTGCCGCGGACAAAAACCTTCGCATCATCCTGCAAAAGCGCCTGGTACTGCACGTACGACTTCGGGAAGACGATGATCTCCAGCGTTCCCACCAGATCTTCGATCGTCACAAACGCCATCGCCTCGTTATTCTTCGTATATTTCACGTTCTTTCCGGTGACCATGCCGCCGATGACTGCGCTCCCGCCGTCGTTTACCTTCGGCTCGCCGGTCTCCTCGTCCACGAGGAAATCCAGGCTCGTGTTCGAGATCGTCCTTCTCCAAAGCTCCTGCCACTGTTCCAAGGGATGACCGCTGACGTAAACGCCGAGCACCTCCTTTTCAAACTGCAAGAGCATCTCCTTCTCATATTCGCCGATCTTCGGCAGCGGCACGTCGAATTCTTCCTTGTGATCGTCCGAAACGATGTCGAACAAGGTCATCTGTCCGGCCATGCTGTTCTTTTTGTCATGCACGATCCGCTCCATGATCTGGGTATAGACCGCCATGAACTGCTTTCTGGTCCCGCCGAGGCTGTCGAGCGCGCCTGCCTTGATGCAGTTCTCGATCACGCGCTTGTTGATGTCATGCTCCGTCATGCGCGTAATGAAGTCCTTTAAGTTTGTGAAGGGACCGCGGGCCCTGCGCTCCTCGGTCATGGCCTCGGTGATGGGTCTGCCGACGCTCTTGATCGCCGTCAGCGCATAGCGGATCTTTCCGTCCTGCACGGAGAAGTCGATCTCGCCGCTGTTGACGTCCGGCGGAAGCACTTCGATGCCAATGCTGCGGCAGGTCAAAATGTACTCTGCCACCTTGGAAGGGTTGTCGATGACCGAGGTCATCAGCGCCGCCATAAACTCCACGGGGTAGTACAGCTTTAGGAACGCCGTCTGATACGCCACAACGGCATAGCAGGCCGCGTGGGATTTATTGAATGCATACTTTGCAAAGTCCATCATTTCGTCATAGATCTTGCTCGCCACCTGCTCGCTGATGCCATTGGCGGCGCAGCCCGGCACGCCCTCCTCAGGGTTGCCGTAGACAAAGTTGGCGCGCTCCTTCTCCATGACGGACTGTTTTTTCTTACTCATGGCGCGGCGCACAAGATCGCTTCGGCCCAACGTATACCCGCCGAGGTCACGCACGATCTGCATTACCTGCTCCTGGTACACGATACAGCCGTGGGTCGGCTTTAAGATTGGCTCGAGCTGCGGGCAGGAATAGGTCACGCTGTTGGCGTCGTTCTTTCCCTTTAAGTACTTCGGGATAAAGTCCATGGGGCCCGGTCGATACAGGGAAATACCGGCGATGACGTCCTCGAGGCTCGCCGGACGGAGCTCCTTCATGAAGCTCTTCATTCCCGCACTCTCTAGCTGGAAAATGCCCTCCGTCTTACCGGTTCCGATATAGGCGAGGACCTTCGGATCATCATAGTCCAGGCGCTCCATGTCCAGCCTGATCCCCTGGCTCTCTTCCACGTTCTTTACGGCCGTGTGGATCACGGTGAGCGTACGCAGGCCGAGAAAATCCATCTTTAACAGGCCCAGCTCCTCCAACGTCGTCATCGTAAACTGGGTCGTAATCGCGCCGTCGCTTCCTCTCGAGAGCGGCACGAACTCATCCGCCGCCTTCGGGCAGATCACGACGCCCGCCGCATGCATGGAGGTATGTCTCGGAAGGCCTTCGAGTCTCTTACACATGTCGATGAGCTTTTTCACCTGCTCATCTTCCTGATAGAGCTTGCGCAGCTCCGGATTCTTCTCCAGTGCCAGATCCAGCGTGATGTTCAGCTCCTGCGGGATCATTTTTGCGATCTTGTCCACGTTCGCGTAGGGGATGTCCATAACGCGCCCCACGTCGCGGATCACGCCGCGCGCCGCCAGCGTACCGAAGGTCACGATCTGCACAACCTTCTCTGCGCCGTACTTTCGGCTCACGTAATCGATGACCTCCTGCCGCCTTTCGAAGCAGAAGTCAATATCGATATCGGGCATGGACACGCGCTCCGGATTTAGGAATCGCTCAAACAGCAGCTGGTACCGGATCGGATCGATGTTCGTGATCTTAAGGCAATAGGAAACAATGCTTCCCGCCGCCGAGCCACGCCCCGGCCCCACGGGAATGTCATTCTCCTTCGCATAATTGATAAAGTCCCAAACGATGAGGAAATAGTCCACGTACCCCATGCGTTTGATGATGCCAAGCTCATAGGTCAGCCTTTCGCCGTAGGTTTGCCCCGTGGTGCCCGCCTGCCTTCCCATGACCTCGCGGAGCATCGCATCGTACTCCTCCGGGTCTTCGGGAAGCGTTACCGTCTCCCAGGAATTCTCCACGTGCAACAGGTCACGCCCATACCGCGCGATCAGGCCGTCATTACAAAGCTTATTTAAGTAACTCCAGGAATCATACCCCTCCGGCACCTCGTAGTGCGGGAGCTTCGTCTCCCCGAATTTGATCTCCACGTTACAGCGATCCGCGATGCGCTGCGTATTCTCGCAGGCCTCCCAGGCATAGGGGAAGAGCCCCTTCATCTCCTCCTCGCTCTTGACGAAGTACTGACCGCCTTCATAGCGCAGGCGGTCCTCATCGTCGAGTCGCTTTCCGGTCTGCAGACAGAGCAAAATGTCATGGGGCTGCGCATCCTGCGCGTAGGTGTAATGCACGTCGTTCGTGCAGACCAGCGGGATGTCCAGCTCCTTGCTCATGCGCAAAAGCTCGGTATTCACGGTCCTTTGCGTCGGAATGCCATGATCCTGCAGCTCCAAGAAATAATTGCCCTTGCCAAAGCAAGCCTCGTATTTCAAAGCGCACTTCTTCGCCTCGTCGTACAAGCCCTTTTGAATGTATCTGGGCACCTCACCCGCAAGGCACGCGGACAACGCAATGATGCCCTCATGATATTTTTCCAGCACCTCAAAATCCACGCGGGGCCTGTAATAATAGCCTTCCGTGAAGCCCTTGCTAACGATCTTCGTCAGATTCGCATAGCCCACGTTGTTCTCCGCGAGCAGCACCAAATGGTTGTAGCGCTCCTCACCGCCGGTGGTCTCCTTATCGAATCTCGAGTTCGGCGCCACGTAAACCTCGCAGCCAAGGATGGGCTTGATCCCCGCCTCCTTCGCCGCGCGATAAAAGTCGATCACGCCGTACATCACGCCATGATCCGTGATGGCTGCGCTGTTCATGCCCAGCTCTTTGACCCTGCGCACGTACTCTTTGATCTTATTGGCTCCGTCCAAAAGCGAATACTCCGTGTGGACGTGTAAATGTACAAATGCCATACCCTTGCCTCTTTCTAACCCCAGTCAAAAACCTCTTTTATCGTACCATATTTTTGTCTGCTCCGCAATCGAACGTGGCATAAAAAAAGCCTTCCCACGATGGGGAAGGCTCATGAAAAACCTTATAAATATTTCTTTAAAAGCTCCACCTTGTCGGTCTTCTCCCAAGGTGCATCGATGTCGGTTCTGCCGAAGTGTCCGTAAGCTGCGGTCGCGCGGTAGATGGGTCTGCGCAGGTCGAGCATCTGAATGATCCCGGCGGGACGAAGGTCGAAGTTGTCGCGAATGATCTCTACGAGCTTCTCATCGGAAAGCTTACCGGTGCCAAAGGTATCCACCATGATGGAGGTAGGATGTGCCACGCCGATCGCATAGGACACCTGGATCTCACACTTCTTTGCAAGGCCTGCTGCCACGATGTTCTTT
>JAFPRF010000132.1 GCA_017400965.1 Lachnospiraceae bacterium | reverse complement strand
CGGGTCTCTTGGACGGACAGGTCCTCTTGGAGTCCAAGGCAGTCGGCGAGCAAGTGGCAGAGAAAACCTATCAGGAGAACCTCCTGAAGCAAAAGAATACAAAGAACGAAGTAGACTTTATCCCGACACGAAAGCTCGAGATTACGGCGGAGGATGCAAAGCGAAAGCTCTCCACCCGAAAGAAGAGCATGTACCTGCAGGTGCGGATCCTTCCTGAGACGGCAACGCCGAAGCTCATCTGGAAGGTGGTTGACCCTAGCGGCATCGACGTGCCCACCGCGAAGATCGAAGAGGTGCAGCTTGGCGAGACGGAAGGCAACGTACGCATGGCAAAGGTGACGGCGCTTGGCGACGGCGACTTCCTTGTGCGTTGCATGGCAGAGGAACCCAATGGCCGAATCACCGTCATTTCCGAACTGGATTTCACGGCAAAGGGCCTTGGACAGGCGTTCCTGAACCCTTATGGTTTTATCGCTGGCGGTTTGTATTCCAAGACCCTCGGCGACATCGGCAACGGCAACGAGAAGGGCTTTTCCACCGCACGCGAAGGCTACAGCGCGGCGCTCTTTGAAAACATTGACTTTGGCGAATATGGCTCCGATGAGATCACGATCCCGATCTTTGCCCTTAGCGGAGACGCTTATGATCTGGAGATCTGGGAAGGCATGCCAGGCGAAGAGGGGAGCGAAAAGATCGATACCCTCCGCTACCAAAAGCCCTCCATCTGGAACGTGTACCAGGAGGAGACTTGGAAGCTGCCTAGGCGCATCAAGGGCGTGACCAGCATCGCCTTCGCCATGAAGGAGCAAAAGGTTCATATCAAGGGCTTCACCTTTGCAAAGCTCGAGAAGGCATTTGGCGGTCTTTACGCGGCTGAGGCAACGCGCGTATACGGCGATGAATTTACCATCAATGGCAACTGCGTGGAAGGCATCGGCAACAACGTGACCATGGAGTTTGAAAACATGGACTTCGGCGAGGCAGGCACCAGTGAGATTACGATCAAGGGCTGGACGCCGCTGGCGGTCAATACCATTCACCTGCGCTTTAGGCCTGAGGACGGAAGCGAGATGCAGGCCCGCATGGTGGAGTTCAAGGGCACGGGAAAGAATGCGTACAATGAGCAGACCTTCTCGTTTGAAAAGATCACCGGAAAGGGCAGAATGGACCTTGTGTTCCTGCCTGGGTGCGACGTAAATTTGGAGTCCTTCAGATTCCGGAAAGATGAGGCATAAGCTAGATGTTTCCAGCAATATTACCGGATGCGTCCGGTTCGCTTTTATCCCTTTTGGGATTACTGTTTGTCTTTGCTGCGACGGTGATCGCCACGGCAAAGCTCGCGCCAATGCTTCCCAAGGACGGCGGCAGGGAGTTCGCCCATGACGGGAAGCTCTCCGCGGGAAAGCCCAGGGGCGCGGGGATCATTTTTGTCCTTGCGTTTGTGGCGGGCGCGCTGTTATTTGCGCCGCTCTCGTTGGAGATGGTGATCTACCTAGTTCTGATCGTGATCTGCATGCTGACGGGCTATCTTGACGACGCAGCGAAGACGCCCTGGGGAGAGTACAAGAAGGGGGCGCTGGACCTCTGCGTGGCAGCAGGCGTGGCCATCACCTTCGTGATCTTTGGCGGCGGCGACATCGAATTCGCCCTGTTTGGATGGGAGATTTCCCTGCCTGCGTGGATTTACGTGATCCTTGCGATCGTACTGGTTTGGACCAGCGTGAACGTGACCAACTGCGCGGACGGCGTGGACGGTCTGTCCGGAACCCTCGCCATCATTACGATCCTTTCCATCTACGTGATCGATCTGCTGCGTGAGCGGGATGAGAGCTTCGCGTTCTTAAACCTTCTGCTTTGCGTGGCCATCCTTGGCTACCTTTGGTTCAACGCAACGCCGAGCAAACTCATGATGGGCGACGCGGGATCCCGCGCAATGGGCTTATTTATCGCCATCGCCATCATGAAGACGGGCGCGCCTTTCCTGTATATCCTTGTGGCGCTTGTACTGATGCTGGACGGCGGCCTGGGCCTGATCAAGGTATCTCTGATCCGTTTTTGCAAGATCCACGTCATGAACAACATTCGCACCCCGCTGCATGACCACGTGCGAAAGCTTTGGGGCTGGTCCAATACCCAGTGCGTTTACCGCTTCGCGATCATTCAGATCATCGCTAGTCTCCTCGCCATTTATGGCGTCGCAAATGTTTTGTAAAGGAGCATGTTATGTACGACGAATTAACACCCAGTGACATTAAAAAGATGCAGGAAGAGATCGAGCACCGCAAGCTTGTGGTGCGCCAGGAAGCGCTGGCTGACGTAAAGGAAGCCCGTGCCCACGGCGATCTCTCCGAGAATTTTGAATACCATGCGGCAAAGAAGTTCAAGAACCAGAACGAGAGCCGCATCCGCTATTTGGAGCGCATGATCAAGACCGCGAAGGTCATCTCCGAGGAGTCCGCAGAGGACGAGGTCGGCATCAACAATACCGTGACCGTGGAGTTCGTGGATGACGGTACCGAGGAGACCTACAAGATCGTGACCACCGTGCGCGGCAACTCTCTCGAGGGCCTCATCAGCAATGAGTCTCCCCTCGGTAAGGCCCTTCTTGGAAAGAAGGAAGGGGATGTCGTTCACGTGCAGGTGAACGCCTCCATCGAATACGACGTAAAGATCATAAAGATCGAAAATACCGTCGATGACGGCACCGACAAAATCAGAAGCTTTTAGAGGTACTTTATGGCAGACAATAAGATGCGCTACATCGCGACCCGTCAGGCGGGCGATCCCGTTCCGGAGAGCGATGCCGGCGCAAACGACAACGAGAAAAAAGAAGGTGCGCCTAGCCCACACTCCCGAAAGAATAAGGAAGACGACATCTGGGTGCGCAAGGAATACCTCCTGTTCGACCTCGACGGTACGCTGACGGACCCTAAGATCGGCATCACGACCTGCGTCCAATATGCCCTGAAGTCCTTCGGCATCGATGAGCCCGACCTCGACAAGCTCGAGCCCTTCATCGGCCCGCCGCTCAAGACGAGTTTTCAACAGTTTTACGGTTTTGATGACGCCAAGGCAGATGCCGCAATAGAGAAGTACCGCGAGCGTTTTAAGGACACGGGCATTTTCGAAAATGAGGTGTACCGCGGCATTCCGGAAATGTTAAAGCGTCTGAAGATGCGCGGACTGCATCTTGCAGTGGCATCGAGTAAACCGACAGTTTTCGTAGAAAGAATTCTAGAGCACTTCCATCTGAAGCAGTACTTTGAAGTCGTGGTGGGAAGCGAGCTTGACGGAACGCGTAGTGAAAAGCCGGAGATCGTTTTGGAAGCGTTAAAACGCCTCTTCCCTGATGGGAGAGTGCAAAAGCATAAGGTCTTCATGATCGGAGACCGAAAGTTCGACGTGGAGGGTGCTCATGCGATGGGCATCGAGGCGGTGGCCGTAAGCTACGGCTACGGCGACATGGAAGAGCTTCTGGAGGCGCATGCGGACTATATCGTGCGCTCCGTGGAAGAGCTGAAAAGGTTCCTTCTGCGCGGCTTTGAGGACATGCAAAAGGACCTAAATGACTTTCAGAAGATGTGGGTACTGATCTCGCAGTTCATTCTGTTCATCGCGGCGAGAGGGCTGGTTAGAAACCTGTTGCCGATCATGCTGGTGGGACCAGGCGGCGGAGAACTTTCGGATGACGCGAACGCGATCGTACTCGCCCTTGGCTTTATCGCAGGCGCCGCCATGATCTTTAAAGTGACCCGCGGCATCCTTCGCAAGACCAAGGAAGACATGTACTTAACGCACCTAAAGCCTGACCCCAAGAGCTCGTACGTTATCATGGGCGTGATCACCGCGAGCATGTCGGTGGGCCTTGCGATGTTCTTTAAGCTCGGCGGCTTCATGAACGCCTCCGAGGGCTTCCAGAGAGTCGTGGATCTCCAGGATGACCTGTCCCTTTGGGCAGCGCTCTTTACCTACGGCATTATCGGCCCCATTGCGGAGGAGATGCTGTTCCGCGGCGTGATCTACGGTTACGTTCGTAAGTTCTTTGACGTAAGGACTGCGATCATTGGTTCCTCGATCCTCTTTGGCGTCTACCACGGCAACATGGTGCAGGCCGTCAACGCAACGATCCTCGGCTACCTCATCGCCTACGCCTATGAGTACTTCGGCGATTTCAGGGTAGCGATCTGCATGCACCTTGGCATCAACATCCTGTCGCTCCTCATCGAGTACAGCGGCCTTGGCGCCACAGGCTTTGTCTGCTGGCCAGTTTGCATCGTACTGCTGGCAATTGCCATTGGGTGTACGATCTATATCGCAAGAAAAAAGCGCCTCTAGATGCTAGAGAGCGCTTCGTATGCCACCTTCGCGGCGGCGGGATCCATATTACATTTTAACTTAAAGAACCGAACGCTGGACTTCATCCGACTGATGAGCTCCAGCGTTTTTTGAAACGCGTGAGCGTCGCTGGGACGATAGCTTTGCTGTAGAAGCATTGGAAAGGCTTCGCTGAAGGAGATTTCGGAGATTTGGTTTTCTAAACCTCTTTCTAGGATAATGATCGCCTTAAGGGGAACGGAGGTATTTGTGTCTAAGCAATGCTTTCCGTTCCAAGGCGTGCCGTAGACGATTGCTTCGGTGTCAGTGATGCGTAACAGTGGTTTGTCATCGTTGACCATCACCGCCTTATCACCTAACATCTGCCTCCAAAGTCTCGTATGTGTAGATTTCCCTGTTCCGCTTTTGGCAGTAAACAAATAAGCCTTTCCATCCACGGCGATTGCCGAGCCATGGAACAGCATAATGTCCCGTAAGGGAAAAGCTTCGGCAATCTTACGGTATACGGCGAGCGTCTCTAAATAAGGCATGGAAAACGCTGGAGACTTTGTGCCTGCCAAAGCATTTTCCTGATCGGACTTTGTCTGCTCGTAAAGCACTTCCTCCTCACTAACTGCTACTGTAAGATCCGCCGAAAACTCATCGGATACAACATAATCCTTGCAGTAATCCTCAATAGCAGAATACAAGGGATTGATTTCAATTATGTGTTCAGCTAATTTGATTTTCATGGTTAGTATTATAAAACAGGAATCGGAAAAAAGTAAAGAATAAATGATGCAGGAATGTATTTACATGATATAATAACAAAAGTCAAGACATAATTTGGAGATCATTTATGAGCCAAAACATATTTTCTAAGTTCAAAAAATATGTCAAACAGATTTTATATAAGCACATCACCGAAACCCTGGTGGAGGAGTTTCAGGATCCGGTTAGCGCTGAGGTTGTTTATCGCGTCGTGGATCGAAAGCTCCCGATTTTGCGGTCCCTTGACACGCGGCGGCTTGAATTCACGAGCGGGACGAAGTATGCCTATTCGACGATCTATTTGGATAAGCACAGAGCGGATCAGCCCATCTACTTGATCGTACAGGATTTGACGAATAGCTTCTTCCATCGGAAATCCCGGATGCGCAGCGCTCTAGTCCTTGGCTGTGCGGGCTGTTCAATCCCGCGATTCCTCGTCATGACCTACAAACGCGTCCAAGTGACTGGCGTGGAATACTCGGAGAAAATGATCGAGATCGCGCAGAAGTACTTCCTAAATAAGCCCATGGAAAAGCGCTTTACGCTGCTATATGACGATGCCTTTGCCTTTGTGCACAAAACGACGGACAAGTATGATTTCATTCACGTTGACGTGTTCGTCGCGGAGAAAAACCATCCGCAAACCTTTACGGACGACTTCATGAAGGCACTCTCAAATATCATGAGCGAGAATTCCATTGTGATCCTTAACTGCCTGAACCTTACGAAGAACGACTGCAACAATTTCGCACTCCGTTTCTGGGATGACTTTACGGCGGCGTACGTCGTTGACGAGCGGTTCCATTATTACGTCGTGTTCGCGAAGGCCAGTGATCCGGCTACGCTCAAGGGCTTTGAAACCAGGGTGGCAAAGTACGCGCGCATCGACGAGCGCTACGTGCACTAACAACATAGAAAAATGACGCCAAACATGTTATAATCCATAAAGAATGACGAAGGGGAGGTGAGCGCATGCTGAAGATGACGGCGGGTCAAAAGAAGATGATCGCATGGTTTGTGGTCGCGGTCGCGATCGCAGCATTGCACACCAGTGCAGTCCTTCCCAACCTTCTTCATCTGCATGACATCCACACCCTGGTCTACGCGAGCATCGTGATCGCGTGGGGCTTTTTGGTGCACCAGAGGATCAACAACCGCCTTGCGCGGCAACACCTTGTGGCGGCCTCCGTCTTCATGTTCATCCTATTTCTGTCGCGCCTCGTGCGCTGGATCTGCTTTGGCGATAGCCCCGTCGTTATGGAATATGCCTGGTATGCCTATTACGTCAGTTTCACGGGTG
>JAFPRF010000131.1 GCA_017400965.1 Lachnospiraceae bacterium | reverse complement strand
GGCGATACCACGAATGGTTTCATCCGTCGCATCAAGGACGGCAAGGTTGACACCATCCTGCAGATGGAGCCCGATACGCTGACGACCTATCCGCTGTCTCCGACGGGCGCTTGCTGCGAGGGAGATAAGCTTTACGTATGTGACGTGTTCTCAAGAAAGGTTTACGTGCTGCAGACGAAATAACGGGATGGAGCGGGGATGAACAAGAAGAAAAAGTTTTGGATCAAAATGGCTGCGTTCCTAGCGGTTTCGCTTCTGTTTTGCGTGGTAGCGGGCTCGGGGCTTTTGTACGCGCCGGACTATTCGGTTTCGGATGCCCTGTACCAGCATGAATCCTACGCGGACGGCGAGATCGTCGTCATCGGCATGGATCAGAGGGCCATGGACGAGCTGGGCAACATGCCTTGGCCGAGGTACATTATCGCGGACGTCATCGATTACCTAAACAGTGACCCGGACAATCGCCCGGCCGTGATCGGCATCGATACGCTGTACGATTCGGAGAGCGGTGACCCTGACGCGGACGAGGCGTTGGTGGAAGCGGTTGCTGATGCGGGGAATGTTGTACTCGCGGGCGTGGCATCCTTCGATGCGCAGCTGGTGGATGACGGCGACGTATTTTACATGAAGCAAAAGACGGCAGTTGCTTGGGATGAACCTTTTGAGGAACTCGCTGAGGTAGCACACGTTGGTCACATCAATGCCATGGAGGACGGAGATGCGGTACTGCGTCATGCGATAGGAAGTGTTGATCTTACTACCGTGCCAGACACGGATAGGGATACGGTGCTTTCCTTCCCGAGAGTGGCCTATGAACTGTACTGTGAATATCACGGGATCACGCCGAACCCGATGCCGAAGGACCAGTATTATTACATGCCCTTCACGGCGAAGACAGGCGTATACTATGACGGTGTTTCCGTTGTAGACCTGTATGACGAGGAGATCGAGCCCAGCGATTTCGCCGGAAAGATCGTCCTGATCGGTCCTTACACCTATGCCTTGTACGATGAATACCGTACGGCCATCGACCGCGCGGCACCGATGTACGGCGTAGAGTGGATGGCGAACGTTATCGATAACTTCCGCAGCGGCTTTTATCCGACGGAGGCTTCGGACGGATTCCAGCTGGTACTCCTATTCCTGATCTGCTTTGGAATGCTGTGGTTCTTCTATGATCGTCACATCTTAAAAGCGTTGGCGGCAGAGGCTACTGCAGTAGCCCTTTGGCTGATCATTTGTCTGATCGCGTTCCGCTGCGGGTTCATCCTACACGTGCTGTGGGTACCGCTGTTCGTGACGATCCTGTTCGTGGCATCGGTGGCAATGAACTATCTGCGTGCCGCGAGAGAGAAGAGACGCGTGCAGAACACGTTTGGTCATTACGTAGACCCGTCCATCATGAATACGCTGCTGGAGCAGGGACCTTCCGCTTTGGAGCTTGGCGGTAAGATGTATAACATCGCCGTGCTGTTCGTGGACGTACGTGGATTTACCACCATGAGTGAGAGCCTTGATCCGCCGACGGTCGTTGAGATCGTTAACCGGTACTTGACGCTGACGACGGAATGTATCATTAAGAATCACGGCGTTTTGGATAAGTTCGTAGGTGACTGTACCATGGCATTTTGGAACGCACCGATCGCGCAGGAGGATCCGGTTTACCTCGCATGTTGCGCCGCCATGGACATGGTGGAAGGCTCCATTGCCTTAGGTAAGGAGCTGCAGGAGAGGTTCGGACGAAGCGTGTCCTTCGGTATCGGCGTCAACTGGGGTCCCGCAGTCGTAGGTAACATCGGCGCACCGCGTCGTATGGACTACACCGCCATCGGCGATACGGTCAACACCTCGGCCCGTCTGGAGGCAAACGCACCCGGCGGACAGATCTTGATCAGCCGCGCCGTGGCAGACCAGCTCGGTGACCGCGCCGAGTACACAAGCCTTGGATCTACGATCAAGCTGAAAGGTAAGGCAGAAGGGTTTGAGATCCTAAGGCTGGATTCACTGAAAAGAGAATAAGACCTTTGACGGAAAAGCGAGGAAGCAGCTTGCATGCGGCAACCTCGCTTTTGTTGTTTTCTGGTCATATTCCAATCCCAAGGGGGTGATTTATGATTAGAACTATTTCACAGTAAAGATAGCAATATTTCGTTATTTTTGCACAATATCTGATATTGCAATTTTACCAATCATCTCATATAATCTTACTTGGTTAAAAAATTAACAGATTCAATTCACTATAATATTAGGAGGGACATTGGAATGTCAGTTGACAAATTTATGACCGACGAGTACTTGTCCGACTTAAATGCATACTGGCGCGCTGCAAACTATCTTGCTGCCACCCAGCTGTATCTGTTGGACAACCCCCTGCTCAGAGAGCCTCTGACGAGGGACATGATCAAGAAGAAGATCGTAGGACACTGGGGAACCGTTCCTGGACAGAACTTCGTTTATGCGCACATGAATCGTGCCATCAACAAGTATGACCTGGACATGATCCTGATCTCCGGCCCTGGCCACGGCGGAAACTTCTTTGTTGCAAACTCTTACCTTGAGGGTACTTACAGCGAGGTATATCCCAACATTTCTCAGGATATCGAAGGCCTGAAGAGACTGAATAAGCAGTTCTCCTTCCCCGGCGGTATCTCCAGCCACGTAGCACCTGAAACTCCTGGTTCCATCAACGAGGGTGGTGAGCTTGGTTACTCCATCGCTCATGCTTTCGGTGCTGCTTTTGATAACCCGGATCTGATCGCTACCGTTATCGTTGGTGACGGTGAGGCTGAGACCGGACCTCTTGCTACCGCATGGCATTCCAATAAGTTCCTGAATGCTAAGAATGACGGTGCAGTTCTTCCTATTTTACACTTAAACGAGTATAAGATCAGCAATCCTACCGTATTGTCCCACATCTCTCATGAGGAGCTCGAGAGCTTCCTGCATGGATGTGGCTGGAAGCCTTACTTCGTAGAGGGCAGCGATCCCATGACCATGCATAAGCTCATGGCTGAGGCTGTTGACCATTGTATCGAAGAGATCAAGGCGATCCAGAAGGACGCAAGAGAGAACGGCAATGAGGAGAGACCTTTCTGGCCCATGATCGTTCTGCGTTCCCCGAAGGGTTGGACCGGTCCCAAGGTTGTGGACGGACTTCCCGTGGAGGGCTCCTTCCGTGCTCACCAGGTTCCCATCACCATGGAGAAGCCTGAGCACCTTGACCTGCTGAAGGAGTGGCTCCTTTCCTATCATCCCGAAGAGCTCTTCGACGAGGAAGGACGCCTCGTTGAGAGACTTCGTTACATCGCTCCTAAGGGCGATCACAGAATTAGTGCAAATCCCCACGCAAACGGCGGTAAGCTCCTGCGCGACCTGCGCCTGCCTGACTTCAAGGATTATGCCGTAGAGGTAACTGCTCCCGGCGCCGTTGAGAAGCAGGATATGATCGAGCTTGGCGGATTTGTTCGCGATATCTTCAAGCTGAACAAGGATGCGAAGAACTTCCGTATCTTTGGACCCGACGAGACCATGTCCAACCGTCTCTACAAGGTATTTGAGGAGACCAAGCGTGACTGGAACGGCGACTATCATGAGAAGGACGAGGATCTGGCTCATGACGGACGCATCATGGACTCCTACCTTTCCGAGCATATGTGCGAAGGTTGGTTAGAGGGTTACCTTCTGACCGGTCGTCACGGCTTCTTTGCTTCCTACGAAGCATTCATCCGTGTTGTTGACTCCATGTGCGCACAGCATGCAAAGTGGTTAAAGGTTTGCAGCGAGCTTCCTTGGAGACAGAAGATCGCTTCCCTGAACCTGATCCTGACCTCCAACGTATGGCAGCAGGACCACAACGGATTTACCCACCAGGATCCCGGATTTATGGATCACATCGCCAATAAGAAGGCAGACGTGGTACGCATCTATCTTCCCCCCGATGCAAACTGCTTGCTTTCCTGCTTCGATCACTGCATCCGTTCCAAGAACTACGTGAACGTGATCGTAGCATCCAAGCATCCCAGCCATCAGTGGCTGACCATGGAGCAGGCTGTTAAGCATTGCACCCAGGGTATCGGCATCTGGGATTGGGCAAGCAACGACCAGGGCGAGGAGCCTGACGTAGTACTGGCTTGCTGCGGCGATACGCCTACCAAGGAAGCTCTTGCAGCTGTTACCATTCTTCGTGACAACCTGCCTGAGGTTAAGATCCGTTTCGTGAACGTTGTTGACCTGATGAAGCTCGAGCCCCACACCAAGCATCCTCACGGTCTGACCGACGTAGATTACGACGCTCTGTTCACCAAGGATAAGCCCATCATCTTCGCATTTCATGGCTATCCTACCCTGGTACACGAGCTGACCTACAACCGTCACAACCGCAACCTTTCCGTACATGGTTATCAGGAGGAGGGTACCATTACGACTCCTTTCGACATGAGAGTGCAGAACGAGATCGACAGATTCCATCTGGTAATGGACATCATCAATCACCTGCCTCAGCTTGGCAACCGCGGCGCATATCTGCTTCAGCAGATGAGAGACACGCTCGTTGCTCATGATCAGTACATCGCTGAGTACGGCATGGATCTTCCTGAGGTTCGCGAGTGGACCTGGCATTTACCTGAGAACAAGTAATTTTTTATTATATCCTTCCTTTTAATGGAACCCGCGCCTTATCAGCGCGGGTTCTTATATTGCAATTTTTGCCATTTTGTGGTAAAATATTCTCATGATTTTCAAAGTTTTCTGACAACATTTCAGACAAGGCGGGATGAAGGATGTTTGGTGGAAAAAAGTTAAAAATCGGGTGGATGGTCGCGATGGTCTGCATGATCCCGCTGATCATTTCCTCCTTTAGTACGGTAACAACGCTGCTGATGCGTTCCAAGCTTTCCTGCGAGGAGAGCGTGTATCGTCAGATGGACCTGATCCTCGACGACCGCATCGCGGCGATCCAAAACTACATCAACGGCGCGGAGACTTACATGCGTCAGTACGGCACGGCGCCCGTCATCAAGGAGATGCTGGTGGCGCTTGACCGCGGCGAGCGCGTGAAATTCGAAATGCTCCAGCCGAAGGCCCAGGCCTACACAGAGGAATACTTCGCGAACCTAAGCGGTTGGGAAGGCGTGTACGCCAGCAACTGGGACACCGTCGTTCAGGTACACTCGAATCAGGGTGCGGTCGGCATGCAGACCCGTAAGGGTGACGCGCTGGCGCCTTACCGCGCGACCATGACGGATTCCAAGGACG
>JAFPRF010000130.1 GCA_017400965.1 Lachnospiraceae bacterium | reverse complement strand
TGCCCGCCCGTGGAGTCTTAGTACCGTGGCTTCCTTTGGAAATTGACAGCTTCCATAGTTTGCGCTAAAGTGACCATCCTTTTCTGGTTCATAGACATTTGATCCTTGCGACATCAGTGCGCTGTAACCGTACAGTCCTTCCACGATCTGGCTGCCGCATTCCGTATCGAAATGGTCTGCCTTGATCTTTTTGGAAAGGTCGCGAAGGCCTGGCGTTACGCCCGCCACTTCGATCGTTTTCGAAATACCACCTGACGCACTCGACGGCGCCGCCGTGATCTCATAGCTTCCTGCTTCCACGATCAGAGACTCACTGATCACGTCATAGTAAGAAAGCTCCCTGATCGGAATGCTTAGCTCTACGCGGCGCGTTTCCCCAGGTGCAATGTCACGAACTCTCTGAAAACCGATCAGCTGCTTCTTCGCTTTCTTCACCGTACCTTCGGGAAGCTTTGCATAAATCTCCACGACCTCGTCAGAGGCAATGCTTCCCGTATTGGTCACGGTCAGTTTGACCTCTAATACCCTGTCATCCTTTCGAACTTGATCGTACACGCCATTTGGCTGACCGACCACCTTGTAGTTTCTACCCTGACGCGCAGGTCTGTTTGCATGCGCGATGGAAAGCTGTAGATTGTCATATACAAATGTCGTATAGGTCAAGCCATAACCGAAGGGGTACAGCACCTCGCCTTCAAAGTACCGATAGGTGCGGCCCTTTCCAATAATATCATAATCATCTATGTCAGGGAGATCGTCATCGGAGCGATACCAGGTCTGGGTCAGTCTTCCCGCGGGTGAAACCTTTCCTACGAGAGCATCCGCCAAAGACCGGCCCATGCACTGTGAACCCGTTGCCGACCAAAGGATTGCCCTCGCCTTTCGATGGATTTCATTGATCGCAGCTGGATAATTACTCGTAAATACCACGGCAACATTGGGATTCACCTTGCAGATTTCGTCAAACAGTCTTTGCTGATAAGGGATGAACTCTATGGTTGCGCGATCGATCTCTTCCTTTGCATTCACCATGGCATTATATCCAAGGGCAAGGATGACCGTGCCTGCCTTCGAGGCTGCAAGGGTAGCCTCCTCCACGCCATTTCTCAGGGTCTCCACGGTAAAGGACAGGGGCGTTAAGCCTTGATGCGCCACGTGCGAAGTGATCACGGTACCATCCGGTGCCAAGAAGAAGCGGTTGCCAAAGCGGTCTCGCATTATGGTGCCTTCCTCGCCTCGCTCCATGCGGAAAACCTCCAGATCAAACCAGCTATAGATCCGATCCTTTCCGACGCAAACCTTTCCCGTGATCCGCGCGGGAGAACCATCCACGGATTGGATCCCTTCGATTGGTTCCTCAAAAAGATTTACGTACAAATACTTTCCCGTCTGCTCGTTTCGCAGAGTATAGGAACCCTCGCCCCAGTCTTCGAGAATAAATACCTCAGGCGTCTCCAATAGGCGATAATTGCCCTCATCGTCAGCCGCGAGGTACTTCTCACCGCACTTTAGGGCAATGCGATCGCACCCATCCACGTACGGGATTTCCTTTTGTCCGCGCTTTGCGGCATTTTCCTTCAGCCCGTCGCGGAGCGTCAAGTGCTCCGGTGCGGCGCCGCCATACCAGTCCCAATACCACTGATCACCTACCAGTCCGATCAATACGGCATCGCCTACTGCATCCTCCGAGAGCGGCAGCATGCCGTCGTTTTTGAGAAGCACCAAGGACTCGTCCGTTAATGTTTTGCAAACTTCCTGCGCCTGCTCGCTACAAAGCTCGCCCAACTGATCTTTGTAAATGTCTTCATCGAAAATGCCAAGTTTGATCTTGGTTCTATAGACGTTCCTAATTGCCTGATCCACGTCAGCTTCGGTAAGAAGCCCCAGTTCATAGGCCTCCAAAGCCCCCGCATAAACTGCATCTGGCCGACCGCTCAGTGCGTCAACACCCGCCTTAATGGATCTTGCAACCGTCTCTGCATCCATGGCAGTCGCATGATTAAAAGATGCCGAAAGCTCCATGGCACCGCCATCCGAGACTGCGTGCGTCAGACCAAATTCATCTTTTAGCAGGTTCTTTACTTCTTCGTTGAAAAGCCCCGTGACGCCATTGATCCGGTTGTACGCCGTCATCACGCCTTCAACGCCGCCGTCCTCTATACAACGCCGAAAAGGCTCCATGTACAGCTCATATTTATTTCTGGGACTCATGGAAACATTTTTCCAGCCGCGCCCGATCTCCGTATTGTTTGCATAAAAGTGTTTGAGCGTAGATGCACATTTCATGTGCTCCCTGTCATCGCCCTGAATGCCGCGCACGTAGGCTGCAGCCATGGTGCCGACCTGAACGGGATCCTCGCCGTAAGCCTCCTCATTTCTGCCCCATCTCGGGTCTCTGAGCAGGTCCACCGTCGGCGCCCATCTGGAGATTCCGCCCTGCGGATGTCTGTAATATGCGATCCTTGCTTCCCTGCCGACCACGTCGCCTGCTGCCCGAATGGCTTCTAGATCCCAGGAAGAACTCATGCCGATCGGCTGCGGAAAGGACGTCGTAATATCCGGCGTACCGATGCCGTTTTGATCGTTCCTTGCTTCCACGCCGTGCGCTGCCTCACCGCCGAGGCGGCAATTCGGAATTCCCAGGCGTTCTATGCCCGCAGAACCTGACGACAGCATGTGCAGCTTTTCATCCAAAGTCAAAGCGCTGATCAGCCAGTCAAGCCGCTCTTCCATACGAAGACTCGCATCCCAAATGGTTCCCTTTTTTTCCATCTCTAGCATTGTCATACCCCCGATAATCATTCCTTCAGATTGCAATACCCTATCCCTCAATAGATTGTAACATGGATCTGCCTCAAAATCCTATCAAAAATTGATACAAGCTTCTCCAATTTTTTGCAAAAATATGGCGAGAAGCGCATCAATGATGCGCTTCTCGCCATTCGGGATGAGGACTGATTTTATTGTTTTTCAAAATCGGTTAGTTGCTTTCCATAAATGTCAAAAACGGCAACCCTACCTGCCTGATTCTCAACCATATAATACTGTTCCTCCGTATCTGAGCAATGTGTTGTGATCTTTTTGTAGATGGGCTCGATGACGATATTCAGGTTTTCATCCAGTACGCCATGGTAAACGTCTTTGCCGTCCGTCACGGCAAACTGCAACTGGCGCGCGTAGGTTTGCGTGAAGCTGGTATAGGAATCCGAGATCCAGCCAGGCATCTCTTCGGACAGAACATTTCCCTTGGCATCGATAAGCTTCATCACGGAATCCGCTAAGCCAGCTGAGCTGTTTACCGGCGTCGTAACGAGGAAACAGTTATCAGAGACGTAATACACCGTGCGATACTCAGGCTGCAGGACAAAACGATACTGCTCATCCAAAAGCGCCGTTGCATTCCCCGTGAACGCTTTGTAGTATACGCGAAGTGAATCCGTTCCTGAGTGATC
Source organism: Lachnospiraceae bacterium (assembly GCA_017400965.1). GTDB lineage: Bacteria > Bacillota > Clostridia > Lachnospirales > Lachnospiraceae > Acetatifactor. The sequence continues at coordinate 1,292 of JAFPRF010000130.1, read as the reverse complement.
ATATTCATAGATCGGGTAGCGCCAGATGCGGTCGAACTGGATTGGAACAATGACGTTAAGGTATTCATCCAATATCCCGACCTGATCGTTCACGTAGATCATGCCGCCGTCATAGGGCTCGTATTCGCGACCTTCTACCATCAGCTTTTCAAAACCACGGTCCAATTTCAGAATGCATCTGCAATAGCTAATGTCAGGTTCACATCCTATTTCGCCGCCACGCTTCTTGGTCTCCATCGAAATCGATAACTGCAAGGTCCCATCATCCTCTACTTGCTTGATGTCATTGATCTTCTTTAACACGGTGCCGTAATCATCATACACGAACATGAATGCAAGATACGACTCCCCATTCTCCACAAAAGTAAAGTAACTGTCCGTCGAATACATAAGCAGGTCAAAGTAGGCGTCAAAAGCGCCTTCGTCGTCACAATCGCTATATTTTAAGAACTCCGAAGTGATGGTCATGTACTGTTCTACGTCCGCAAAACACTTTGCATCCGCAAAGACACTGCTCTCGACCTTTTGCTCCTTCTCCACCCTCTGGGTTTCGATTTCTTTCACATTCATCGGAATCGTTATAAACATTGCCAAAAACATCAGCCAAAATCGAACCATAGAAAATCCCGCCTTTCTTCGCACGTCCTAACCATTAAGACGACAAAAAAGGCGGGAAGTTCTTTTGAAAGGCAAAAGATTTTCAAAAGTTCGAACCCGTTATGCCTGTGAATTGACCCTCTGGAACTCCTCCAATTCCCTGCTAAGCGCTTTTGCGGACTGTACGTCTCCGATCCAGGCGATCAGCGTTGCAAGCACGTAAATTATAAATACGCTGATCAGTAAAACAGCAACCATGCGCGGCTGCTTCCATTCCTCGCTGGCCCCGTAAAGTGCCACAAAAGACACGCCTATCTCTATCAAAAGGAGCTGCAAAATCTTTCTGACGAAGAGCTCCCGTACCTTTAATTCTCGCTTGGAATACAAAACCAGATTGGGCACGGTCCCGACCAGGGCATAAAGTATCGGTGCGGCAAAGGCCTGATAACTAAAGGTCTGCCCGGGCGCCAGCACAGGTCCTGCCAAGCAGAGCAATATCGTGATCAGCGTCGTTACCATAAAAAACGTTCTAACAAAATCGATCCAAAACTCTTTTCCCTGCATCCTTATTGCCCTCCGCGCAGCGCCTTTTTCAGCTCCGCCACGTACTTTCTTGTAATGATGATCTCCTCGCCGCCCCGCAGCACCGCCATCATTCTTCCGTTCATGGCGGGCCTGATCGACTGCACCTTCAT
>JAFPRF010000018.1 GCA_017400965.1 Lachnospiraceae bacterium | reverse complement strand
GGCATCGGTACCTGGACCAAGCCCAACGGCGGCTACTTCATTTCCTTTGACGCAATGGAGGGCTGCGCGAAGGAGATCGTTGCAAAGTGTAAGGAAGCAGGCGTGGTATTAACCAGCGCTGGCGCAACCTTCCCTTACGGCAAGGATCCCAAGGACAGCAACATTCGCATCGCTCCTTCCTTCCCGACTCCAGAGGAGATGGCGCAGGCAACGGACCTGTTCGTTCTGTGCGTAAAGCTTGTGAGTGTAAAGAAGCTTCTTGGCATGAACTAAAGAAAACCAATTAAAGACCCCGAGCCGCGTGACGGTTCGGGGTCTTATGATGCCTTTTTATTCAAATTAGTAATTACTCGAACTCAGCGATCTCGCAGATGAGACGCTCGGAATCGGCCCAGCCAAGGCAGGGATCCGTGATGGACTTACCGTAGACGCCGCCGCCCACCTTCTGGTTGCCTTCCTCAATGTAGCTCTCGATCATGAGACCCTTGACGAGGGCGTGAATCTCGGGATTCACCTTTCTGCTGTGCATGATCTCTTTTGCGATGCGGATCTGCTCCGCAAACTGCTTATTGGAGTTGGAGTGGTTCGTGTCGATCACGCAGGCAGGGTTCTTGAGATCCATCTTCTTGTACATCTCGAGGAGGTGTACGATGTCCTCGTAATGATAGTTGGGAATGTTCTGGCCGTGCTTGTTCGTTGCGCCGCGCAGGATCGTGTGCGCCAGCTCGTTGCCGCTGGTGTTGACCTCCCAGCCTCTGTAGATGAAGGAGTGTCCGTGCTGCGCCGCGTAAACGGAGTTGAGCATGACGGCAAGGTCTCCGCTGGTGGGGTTCTTCATGCCTGCAGGTACGTCAAAGCCGCTCACGGTAAGTCTGTGCTGCTGGTCCTCCACGGATCTTGCGCCGACTGCCACGTAGGAGAGGATGTCAGACAAATATCTGTAATTTTCAGGATAGAGCATCTCGTCCGCGGAGGTAAGGCCGGTTTCGCTCATGGCGCGGATATGCATCTTACGGATTGCGATCAGGCCAGCCAAAAGGTCAGGCTTTTTCTCGGGATCGGGCTGATGTACCATGCCCTTGTAGCCCTCACCGGTGGTGCGTGGCTTATTGGTGTAGATGCGGGGGATCAGAAGCACCTTGTCCTTTACCTTTTCCTGCACCTTTGCCAGGCGGGATACGTAATCACAAACGGAGTCCTCATTGTCGGCGGAGCAGGGTCCGATGATCAGAAGGAAGCGATTGTCCTTTCCGGTGATCACGTTGCGGATCTGCGCGTCTCTTTCCGCCTTTAATTCAGCGAGTCCGGCGGGAAGGGGGAACTCCTCCTTGATCTCGGCCGGCGTGGGTAATTTCCTTATAAATTCAAAACTCATTTTCGGTATTTCCTTTCTAAAATGCTTGCCCAAAAGGTCGATGATTATTATAATGGATGTGAAGTGAATTTGCAAGGAATTTGTCGGTTTAAAGCAATAAAGTATAAAACTGCGCATGGAATGACAAGAATTGGTTACCACGAAATATCCCAAGATAGGGGTTTACAAGAAAAAGGAAGTGTGCTATATTATATAGGCGTGAGCAAACCGACGCTCAGATTTGGGACACCTCTGACCCAGTCTTAGTGTCAGGTGATAACAATTTTTAATAAGCTTTTAGGAGGAATAAAGCAATGATTTCTAAGGAAAAGAAAACAGCAATCATGAACGAGTATGCCAGAACTCCTGGCGACACCGGTTCACCTGAGGTACAGATCGCAGTTCTGTCCGCAAGAATCCAGGAGCTCACCGAGCACCTGAAGGAGAACCCCAAGGATCATCATTCCCGTCGCGGAATGCTGAAGATGGTTGGTCAGAGACGTGGCCTTCTGTCCTATCTGAAGAAGAAGGATCTGGAGAGATATCGTGCACTGATCGAGAAGCTTGGTCTGAGAAAATAAGCTGTGACAAGAGAGCGGAGGTGGCCCGCATGCGGGCTCTCCGCTATTGTTTCTTTAAAAGAAACTAGAAAAACTGGTTAACTCAAAGCGGATGGAGATTCCCGAGACCACTGAAAAACATGGGAAACTTCCTGTTTTTTTCAGTAGTTTCGGCGTCCTCCGCTTTGTGTAAATAATACAAGATATCATAAGGAGGCATTATGTACAAGAGCTATGAAATGGAACTTGGCGGCCGTAAGCTCGTGGTTGACGTGAACCGCGTAGGCAAGCAGGCCAATGGATGTGCGTTCATGCATTACGGTGACACCACCGTTCTGTGTACCGCGACCGCATCCGAAAAGCCCAGGGAGGGCATCGATTTCTTCCCCCTGAGCGTAGAATATGAGGAGAAGATGTATGCCGTAGGAAAGATCCCCGGCGGCTTCAATAAGCGTGAGGGTAAGGCAAGCGAGAACGCAATCCTGACCAGCCGCGTTATCGACAGACCCATGCGTCCCCTGTTCCCCAAGGATTACCGCAATGACGTTACCCTGAACAACATGGTAATGAGCGTAGATCCTGAGTGCAGACCTGAGCTGGTTGCCATGATCGGTGCAGCCATCGCTACCTGCATTTCCGACATTCCTTTCGACGGCCCCTGCGCCATGACCCAGATGGGCATGATCGACGGCGAGCTGATCGTAAACCCTTCCCAGAAGCAGTGGAAGGAGGGAGACCTGAACCTGACCGTAGCATCCACCCGTGAGAAGGTGATCATGATCGAGGCAGGCGCAAACGAGGTTCCCGAGGCAAAGATGATCGAGGCCATTTACAAGGCACATGAGATCAACCAGACCATCATCGCATTCATCGACAAGATCGTTGCAGAGGTTGGCAAGAAGAAGCATGAGTACACCAGCTGCGCAATCCCCGCTGAGATGTTCGAGGAGATGAAGAAGATCGTTACCCCCGAGGAGATGGAGGTTGCAGTCTTCACCGATGAGAAGCAGACCCGTGAGGAGAACATCCGCAATATCACTGCAAAGCTCGAGGAGGCATTCGCTGACAAGGAAGATTGGCTTGCAATCCTTGGCGAGGCAGTTTACCAGTACGAGAAGAAGACCGTTCGTAAGATGATCCTGAAGGACCACAAGCGCCCCGATGGTCGTCAGATCACCCAGATCCGTCCTCTGGCAGCTGAGGTTGACATCATCCCCAGAGTACACGGCTCCGCAATGTTCACTCGTGGACAGACCCAGATCTGCGACGTATGTACCCTTGCTCCTCTTTCCGAGGCACAGAAGGTTGACGGTCTTGACGAGAACGAAGTAACCAAGCGTTACATGCATCATTATAACTTCCCTTCCTACTCCGTTGGTGAGACGAAGCCTTCCCGCGGACCCGGAAGAAGAGAGATCGGCCACGGCGCACTGGCAGAGCGTGCTCTGATCCCCGTGCTGCCCAGCGAAGAGGAGTTCCCTTACTCCATCCGTTGCGTATCCGAGACCTTTGAGTCCAACGGATCCACCTCCATGGCTAGTACCTGTGCATCCTGCATGTCCCTGATGGCAGCAGGCGTACCCATCAAGAAGATGGTTGCTGGTATTTCCTGTGGTCTGGTAACTGGCGAGACTGATGACGATTTCGTTCTGCTGACCGACATTCAGGGCCTTGAGGACTTCTTCGGAGACATGGACTTCAAGGTAACCGGTACCACCGAAGGCATCACCGCAATCCAGATGGACATCAAGATCCACGGTCTGACCAGACCCATCGTTGAGGGCGCCATCGCTCGTTGCCGCGAGGCGAGACTCTTCATCATGGACAACTGCATGAAGCCCGCGATCGCTGCTCCCAGACCTGAAGTTGGCAAGTACGCTCCCAAGATCATCTCCATGCAGATCGATCCCGATAAGATCGGTGACGTGGTTGGTCAGAGAGGTAAGACCATCAACGAGATCATCGCTCGCACTGGCGTGAAGATTGACATCACCGATGACGGTATGGTAAGCATCTGCGGTACTGACAAGGAGATGATGGCGAAGGCTCAGGAGATGGTTCAGATGATCGTAACCGACTTCGAGGAAGGCCAGATCTTCAAGGGCAAGGTTGTCAGCATCAAGGAGTTCGGCGCATTCATCGAGTTCGCACCTGGCAAGGAAGGCATGGTTCACATCTCCAAGATCGCAAAGGAGAGAGTAGAGCGCGTAGAGGATTACCTGACCCTCGGCGACATTGTTACCGTTGTTTGCCTTGGCAAGGACAAGATGGGCAGAATCAGCTTCTCCATGAAGGACGTTGCTCAGAAATAAGTTTTAGAAAGCATAGGAAAGGGATGATTCCAATCGGGATCATCCCTTTTTTGAGTTTAGAATTCTTTTATAAAATATACCTTGACAGGCGAGGTATCTATGTGCTAACATAACACCATCGAGACAAGATATGAAAGCATTTGTTCTAAAAATATTTGTTTTATTAGCATTTGGAATTTGAAAATCTTGGAAAGGATGGTGGCAAAATGTCAATTGCATCGGATCTGTTAAGAGGAAACACGGACACAATCATCCTGGCGAGTCTTGCAAATCATGACAGCTATGGATATTTGATCAACAAGGAGATCATGGCGAAGACGGACTCCCAGATGGAGCTCAAGGACGCAACGCTCTACTCCGCATTCCGCAGACTGGAAAAGGAAGGTCTGGTAAGCACTTATTGGGGAGATGAGGAAGTGGGAGCGCGCAGACGTTACTACTCCATTACCGATAAGGGACGCGAGCAATACGAGCAGAACAAGGCAGACTGGCAGAAGGCAAAAGCAATGATCGACAGTTTACTTGTGTAAGAGCGAAGGCAAAGGATTGTATGGCAGAGTCGCCGGGGCGACGGAAAGAGAGGCATAGATAATGAAAGACATGATCAAATCAGCGATCACGGAGCTCTTTGAGAACGTACCTGAGACGCAGGAGACGATGGAGCTTCAGGAGGAAATGATCTCCAACGCAGAAGAGAAATATGAGGACCTGATCCAGAGAGGCTTTACCGAGGAACAGTCCTACACGATGGTAATGGGTTCCATCGGTGACATTCAGGAACTCCTTGCAGAGATCGGCGCACAGACCGAGGACGCGCAGAACGGCAAGGCAAAGAGCGAGTACTGGGAGAAGCAGTGCGAATACTGGAAATGGCAGACTGAGTACTTTGAGAAACAGGCGAAGAACCTGGGCCAGAACTTCGGCCAGACCGCAAAGAACATTGGCCAGAAGGTGGAGCAGCAGGCAGATGACCTTGGCCGTCAGGCAAAGGATGCGCTGGGCGCTCTGATGGCAACAGGCATCTTCGAGAACATCAGCAACAGCATCAAGCAGATCATCAGCGACGTAGGAACCAACCTTCAGACTGATGACGGAAATTATAAGGACATGCAGGTTTGCAACGAGAGAAAGTTCGCAACGGATGGCATCACCTCCATTGCGATGGAACTCCAGAGCTCTCCCGTTGACGTAGACATTCAGCTGACCACGGATCCCGAGATCTTCATTCAGGAGTTCTACAACAAGGATCCCAAGGAAGATCAGCTTTTGGAATATACCGTAGCTGGCAAGCAGCTCAAGATCCATTACGGCGCAAACATGATCGGCTTCCCCAGAAGAGGCATCGTAAGAGTTTTCCTTCCCGAAGGCTTCGCAGGTGCACTTGAGGAGCTCAAGATCCTTACCGCAAGCGGCGACGTGACCATGGAGGACATGGG
>JAFPRF010000129.1 GCA_017400965.1 Lachnospiraceae bacterium | reverse complement strand
GGCTTCCAGGTGGCGAAGGTATCGATGCTCTTTTACAAGGGTACGCCGCTGAAGAGAGTCCTTGAGCACCTTTACGTTGAGGTGGACAAGGCCTACAAGGAGGGCGCAACGATCCTCATCCTCTCCGACAGAGGCGTGGACGAAAACCACGTGGCCATCCCTTCCCTGCTTGCCGTTTCAGCCGTGCATAAGCACCTCGTAGAGACGAAGAAGTGCACCGCCATGTCGCTGATCCTGGAGTCTGGTGAGCCCAGAGAGGTGCATCATTTCGCAACGCTCCTTGGCTTTGGTGCTTCCGCCGTGAACCCTTATCTCGCACATGCAACCATCGCAGAACTGGTGGATCAGGGACTTCTCGACAAGGATTATTATGCGGCAGTTGATGACTATGACAACGCCGTTTTGCAGGGCATCGTAAAGATCGCATCGAAGATGGGTATTTCGACGATCCAGTCCTACCAAGGCAGCAAGATTTTTGAGGCCATTGGCATCTCCGAAGAAGTGATCAAGAATTACTTCCCCGGCACCGTAAGCCGCGTTGGCGGTATCACGCTGGACGACATTGGCAATGCGCTGGATAAGCAGCACTCCCTTGCCTTTGACCCGTTAGGGCTCCCCGTGAACTTAGAGCTCACGGCTCTTGGCCGTCATAAGTCCAGAAGCCAGGGCGAGAATCACAGATATAATCCGCAGACCATTCACATGCTGCAGCTTGCAACGCGCGAAGGCAAGTATGATAAGTTCAAAGAGTATACCGCCATGGCAGATGCCGAGAAGACGGGTTATCTTCGAAGCCTTATGGAGTTCCGCTTCCCTGCAGAGGGCGTGCCCATTGAGGAAGTAGAGAGCGAGGACGAGATCGTAAAGCGCTTCAAGACCGGTGCAATGTCCTACGGTTCCATTTCCGAGGAGGCACATACGGCACTGGCCATCGCCATGAACCACCTGCAGGGTAAATCCAACAGTGGTGAGGGCGGTGAGAGCGATGAGAGAATCGCTTCCGCTGGTACCGCGAACGACAGAAGCTCTGCCATCAAGCAGGTGGCAAGCGGGCGTTTCGGCGTGACCAGCCAGTATCTGGTCAGCGCGAAGGAACTGCAGATCAAGATGGCCCAGGGCGCGAAGCCCGGTGAGGGCGGTCACCTTCCCGGAAAGAAGGTTTATCCTTGGATCGCAAAGACGAGACACTCCACGCCTGGCGTGAGCCTGATTTCGCCTCCACCTCATCATGACATTTACTCCATCGAGGATCTGGCACAGTTAATTTATGACTTAAAGAATGCAAATAAATATGCGAGAATCTCCGTAAAGCTTGTTTCGGAAGCAGGCGTAGGTACCGTTGCAGCCGGCGTTGCCAAGGCTGGCGCACAGGTGGTACTGATCTCTGGTTATGACGGCGGTACCGGTGCAGCCCCCTTAAGCTCGATCCATAACGCAGGCCTTCCTTGGGAGCTTGGTCTTGCAGAGGCGCATCAGACGCTGGTAGCCAATGGCCTCCGCAGCCAGGTAGTGGTAGAGACCGATGGTAAGCTCATGACGGGCCGTGACGTTGCGATCGCAGCAATCCTTGGCGCAGAGGAATTTGGTTTTGCAACCGCTCCCCTGGTAACCCTTGGATGCGTGATGATGCGCGTATGCCATCAGGATACCTGCCCCATGGGTATCGCGACCCAGAACCCTGAGCTGCGCAAGCGCTTCGCTGGTAAGCCTGAGTATGTTGAGAACTTCATGCGCTTTATCGCCAGAGAGCTTCGCGAGTACATGGCAAAGCTTGGCGTTCGCACCGTGGCAGAGCTCGTCGGCAGAACTGACCTGCTCAGCGCAAAGGAGTCTCAGATCGACCTTGACAGAATTTTGATGGACATGTCAGGCGTGGCACGCAAGCAGCAGACCTTCCAGCCGGATAAAGTATATGACTTTAAGCTCGAGACGACGAAGGACGAAAGTACGCTGATTGCATCCTCAAAGGTACGCAAGGTACTGAAGGGCGAAGGAAGCTGTGAGCTTTCCCTTGACGTCACCAATACCGACAGAACCTTCGGTACGCTTCTTGGCGCGGAGATTACGAGAGAGCATGCGCAGGGACTTGCTGAAGATGCCATTACGATCCATTGTAAGGGCGCGGCAGGCCAGAGCTTTGGTGCCTTCATTCCGAAGGGCCTTACCCTGGAGGTGACTGGCGACGGCAACGACTACTTCGGTAAGGGATTGTCTGGTGGTAAGTTGGTCGTAAAGGCGCCGAAGGAGGCAAAGTACGACCCGAGTGAAAACATCATCATCGGTAACGTGGCACTCTACGGCGCAACCTCTGGTGAAGCCTTTATTGCCGGCATGGCAGGCGAGCGTTTCTGCATTCGTAACTCCGGTGCCACCGCAGTCGTGGAAGGCGTTGGCGAGCATGGTTGTGAGTACATGACGGGTGGCTGCGTTGTCATCCTTGGTTCCACCGGAAAGAACTTTGCAGCCGGCATGAGCGGCGGCGTCGCTTACGTGCTCGACGAGGGCAACAAGCTCTATCGGAATCTGAACAAAGAGCTGGTTGTGATGGAAAGCGTCGAGACGAAGAAGGACAAAGAGGAACTGCATCGCATTATCGAGAAGCACGTAAAGCTGACTGGTTCCAAGAAGGGTCAGCAGGTGTTGAATAACTTCGACGAAATGGTCGTGCACTTTAAGAAGATCATTCCTACGGATTACAAGAAGATCATGGGTCTGATCACAAAGCATGAAGAGCAGGGCATGAGCCGCGAAGAGGCACAGCTGGAAGCATTTATGGCACTCGGTAAATAAAGATGCGCCTACTAGGGAGGAAGTAAAATGGGTAAGGCAACAGGTTTTTTGGATTACGTGAGGGAAGACGGCCCGATCGTGAAGGAAGCCGACAGAGTAAAAGATTTTAAGGAGTTTCATGGGCAGTTGCCCCTAAAAAAGCAGCAGGAGCAGGCGGGACGCTGCATGGACTGCGGCGTGCCCTTCTGCCAGGCAGGATTAATGATCGCCGGCATGGCGTCAGGATGCCCCTTACATAACCTGGTACCGGAGATCAATGACCTGGTATGGCAGGGACGCCTCGAGGAGGCTTATAAGAGATTATCCATCACCCACAGCTTTCCAGAGTTTACCTGCAGGGTTTGTCCCGCGCTTTGCGAGGCAGCATGTACCTGCGGATTGCACGGAGATCCCGTGGCGACCAAAGAGAACGAAAAGACCGTTGTGGAATATGCGTTTGCGCATGATCTCGTGAAGGAGGAAGTACCTGCGGTACGTACGGGCAAGAAGGTTGCCGTGATCGGCAGCGGCCCCTCCGGCCTTGCGGCAGCGCAGCTCTTAAACCGTCGCGGTCATGAGGTGACCGTCTTCGAGAGAAAGGACCGCATTGGCGGACTCCTTCGCTATGGCATCCCTAACATGAAGCTCGACAAGTCCGTGATCGACAGACGCGTAAAGCTCATGGAAGATGCCGGCGTTAAGTTCGTTGTGAACGCAGATATTGGCAGATCGGATAAACTGACCGTAAAGGATCTGGAGGAAGAGTACGATGCCATCGTTCTCGCCTGTGGCGCCTCCAATCCCAGAGACATCAATGCACCCGGAAGAGACGCAAAGGGTATCTTCTTCGCCGTAGATTTCCTCGGGAAGGTGACCAAGGAGCTATTGGATTCTGATTTCAAGCAATTCCCTTATGAGCTTGCAAAGGATAAGGACGTGATCGTCATCGGCGGCGGTGACACGGGTAATGACTGCGTAGGTACCTGTATCCGCCTTGGCGCGAAATCCGTGACCCAGCTCGAGATGATGCCTAAGCCTGCAGAGTGCAGACTGGCCAGCAACCCTTGGCCGGAGTGGCCTAGGATCCTCAAAGTGGACTACGGTCAGGAGGAGGCGATCTGGAAATTCGGTGAAGACCCTCGAGTATACCAGACGACTGTAAAGGAATTTGTGAAGGATAAGAAGGGGAACCTGAAGGAAGTAGTTCTCGTCTCCCTCGAGGCGAAGAAGGATGAGAAGACGGGACGCATGAACATGGTGCCCATGGAAGGATCGGAGCGTACCGTTCCGGCGCAGCTCGTTTTGATCGCTGCAGGCTTCCTTGGAAGCGAAAAATACGTGACCGATGCCTTTGGCGTCGAGACGGATGCCCGCACCAACGTAAAGACGAAGCTTGGCGATTACCATACGTCGAAGGCAAAGATCTTCGCAGCAGGTGACGTTCGCCGAGGTCAGTCTTTGGTCGTCTGGGCCATCTCTGAGGGCCGCGGGGCCGCCAAAGCAGTGGACGAAGCATTGATGGGTTACACAAACCTTTAAACGGATTTTTAAGCGAAAAAAAGAAATAAAAAATTCCTAAAAAATTTTGAAAAAAGGGATTGACAAATGAGAATAAGTGGCGTATGATTCGCTACATAAAGACAAGGGCGTCTGCGAACGAAATGTTCACAGACGCTTTTTCTTTATCAAAAACCCCTAATCAACATAGGCAGAAGGCAAAGGCGCCGGCGGTGGTAAAACACCCTCGGCGCCTTTTCTGATGCCGAAAAAGATAAAAGGATTAGGGAGAAAAAAGATTAGGGAAAAGAAAGGGAGGAACTACCATGGGAACAGTACTAGATTATTTTGGAAGTTTGGTTTTTGATGACAGGGTGATGAAAGCGAATTTATCCGCTAAGGTTTATAATTCCCTGAAGAAAACCATTGATGAAGGCGCAAAGTTAGATGAGAGCGTAGCAAATGCAGTGGCGATCGCAATGAGAGATTGGGCCGTTGCAAACGGAGCTACTCATTACACCCATTGGTTTCAGCCTCTGACCGGAATTACCGCAGAAAAGCATGACAGCTTTATCACTCCTGCACCCGATGGCGGCGTGCTGATGGAGTTCTCCGGAAAGGAACTCATCCAGGGCGAACCTGATGCATCATCCTTCCCGAGCGGCGGACTTCGCGCAACCTTCGAGGCAAGAGGCTACACAGCATGGGATCCTACGTCCTATGCATTCATCAAGGGCAAGACGCTCTGCATTCCCACCGCATTCTGTTCTTACGGCGGTGAGGCACTGGATAAGAAAACACCGCTCCTTCGTTCGATGGAAGCGCTGAACAAGCAGGCACTGAGAATCTTAAGGCTCTTCGGAAATGACACCGCAAAATGCGTAAGATCTTCCGTAGGTCCCGAGCAGGAGTACTTCCTGATCACCAAGGAAATGTACGAGCAGCGTCCTGACCTTCGCTTCACCGGCAGAACCCTTTTCGGAGCAAAGCCTCCTAAGGGACAGGAGATGGATGATCATTACTTCGGCGTGATCAAGCCCAGAGTACAGGCTTACATGGAAGACTTGAATCAGGAACTCTGGAAGCTGGGAATCCTTGCAAAGACCGAGCACAACGAAGTAGCACCTGCACAGCATGAGCTGGCACCCATCTACAGCACCACGAACATTGCAACGGATCACAACCAGTTGACCATGGAGATCATGCAGAAGGTTGCAGCGAAGCACGGATTGGTTTGCCTGCTTCATGAGAAGCCTTTCGCAGGCGTGAACGGAAGCGGTAAGCACAACAACTGGTCCATTTCCACCGATACCGGAATCAACCTGTTATCCCCTGGAGATACGCCTTATGAAAACGCACAGTTCTTACTGTTCTGCTGTGCAGTCATCAAGGCAGTGGATGATTACCAGGATCTGCTGAGACTTTCCGTAGCAACCGCTGGTAACGACCACAGACTTGGCGCCAACGAGGCACCGCCCGCAGTTATCTCCATCTTCCTTGGCGATGAGCTCTCCGCAGTTATGGATGCCATCGAGAGCGGCAAGCCTTACAAGGGAACTGAGAAGACCGTCATGAAGCTTGGCGTAGACGTACTTCCTAAGTTCAACCGCGACACCACTGATAGAAACAGAACTTCACCTTTTGCATTTACTGGTAACAAGTTCGAGTTCAGAATGCTTGGTTCTTCCAACAGCATCGCTTGTGCAAACATCATGCTGAATGCAGCAGTTGCAGAGTCCCTGAAGATTTACGCAGACAGACTTGAAAAGGCAAAGGACTTCCAGAGCGCACTGCATGAAATGATCCGCAAGACCATCAAGGATCACAAGCACATCATCTTCAACGGCAACGGTTACGATGACAGCTGGATCAAGGAAGCTACCGAAAAGAGAGGCCTCCTGAACTACAGAACCACCGCAGACTGTATGCCTCATCTGTTGGATGAGAAGAACGTAAAGATGCTCACGAGCCACAAGGTATTCTCCGAGGCAGAACTGAAGAGCAGATGCGAGATCATGTTGGAGAACTACAATAAGACCGTGACCATCGAAGCAAATACGATGATCGAAATGGCAAAGACCGAGATCGTTCCTGCGATCGAGAGCTTCACCGCAGACATCGCAGGCAGCGCAGCAACCAAGAAAGCTTTGAATCCCAAGATTGCTTGCAAGTATGAGACCGAACTGGTTGAGAAGCTTTCCGGACTGACGGATACGATCTACGGCAAGATCGGTGAACTGGAGAAGGCAGTTGCCGGACTTTCCAAGGCAAAGGATACCATTAAGGAATCCGAGCTGATCCGCGATAAGGTACTTCCTAAGATGGCAGAGCTGAGAAAGCCTGTTGACGAGGCTGAGACCATTACCGCGAAGGAGTACTGGCCTTATCCTTCCTACGGCGATCTGCTGTTTGGAGTGAAATAAAAAAATGAGGGTTGATTAGGGAAGAAAAATCATTGGACAAAAAGGAGAGACAGCTATGAGTGAAGATATTCGTGCATTAGTTCAAGAAGTAACATCTTCCGAAGTATATGGCGTATGGTTTTTGATCGGCGCCGCGTTGGTATTCTGGATGCAGGCAGGTTTTGCAATGGTGGAGTCAGGCTTCGCCAGAGCGAAGAACTCAGGTAACATCCTGATGAAGAACCTGATGGATTTCTGTATCGGTACTTGTACCTTTATTCTGATCGGTTTTGGCCTTCTGTTAGGAGAAGACCTGATGGGCATCATCGGAAAGCCCGGATTTGACGTATTTACGAATTACGCATCGTTTGATTGGTCGAACTTCATCTTCAACTTAGTATTCTGCGCAACGACCGCAACAATCGTATCCGGTGCCATGGCAGAGAGAACCAAGTTCCTCAGCTACTGTGTATACTCCGGTATCATTTCCGCTTTGATCTACCCCATCGAAGCACACTGGACTTGGGGTGGCGGCTTCCTTTCCCAGATGGGCTTCCACGATTTCGCTGGTTCCACCTGTATCCACATGGTTGGTGGTATCTGTGCTCTGATCGGTGCGATCATGGTTGGTCCCCGTATTGGTAAGTTCGTGAAGGATAAGGCTGGCAAGATCACTAAGGTAAACGCATTCCCCGGACATAACCTTCCTATTGGCGCACTCGGCGTATTCATTCTGTGGCTCGGCTGGTACGGCTTCAACGGCGCAGCAGCAGTATCCCTGGATGAACTCGGAAGTATCTTCGTAACAACGACTATCGCTCCTGCGATCGCAACGGTTGTCTGCATGATCTTTACTTGGATCAAGTATGGTAAGCCCGACGTGTCCATGTGTTTGAACGCTTCCCTGGCAGGCCTTGTAGCAATTACCGCTCCTTGTGACGTATGTGATGCATTTGGTGCTATCGTGATCGGTGCCGTAGCCGGACTTCTGGTATGCTTCGGCGTATGGCTTTTGGATTACAAGCTTCGCGTGGATGACCCCGTTGGTGCAGTTGCAGTTCATATGATGAACGGTATCTGGGGTACCATCGCAGTTGGTCTTTTCGCAACTCCCTCCGCTCCTGCATTTGCAAGAGGCATCGGTGATGGCGTAAACTTTGGTGCTAACCAGATCGCTGGTGCAGGCCTCTTCTATGGCGGCGGCTTTAAGCAGCTGGGCATTCAGTTCGTAGGTCTTGGCGCAACCGCTGGTTGGACGGTTGTAACGATCATCATCACCTTCCTCATCATTAAGGCCATCTTCGGTCTGAGAGTTACTGAGGAAGAGGAGATCACTGGTCTGGATGCTACTGAGCACGGCCTTGCAAGTGCTTACTCCGGATTCGCCATCATGGATGTTTCCAACACCATGACGATGGAGATCAACGAGAACACCAACCTTGGTTCTGACAGCTATGACGAGGCAAGTGAAGCAAAGAAGAAGGCAGCAGTTAGCGTAACCAAGCTCCCTGAAGTGGTTGACACTGGTATTCATAAGGTTGTCATCATTGCTAAGATGACGAGATACGAAGTTTTGAAGAAAGCCCTGAACGACCTGGGCGTGACCGGTATGACCGTTGTCAACGTGATGGGTTGTGGTATCCAGAAGGGTGCCGGCGAGAAGTACCGTGGCGTAGAGATGGATGCAACGCTCCTTCCTAAGGTGAAGGTTGAGGTTGTTGTCAGCGAGATCCCTGTTGAGAAGGTGATCGAGGCTGCTAAGAAGGCACTGTACACTGGCCACATCGGCGATGGTAAGATCTTTGTTTACGGCGTTGAGAACGTCATCAAGGTTCGTACCGGCGAGGAAGGCTTCGCAGCATTGCAAGACGT
>JAFPRF010000128.1 GCA_017400965.1 Lachnospiraceae bacterium | reverse complement strand
TTTCTGGAATATTTGGAGCGGGAAGGCAGGATATAATATACTATGAATGAGAAAACGAATTTTACGCAGGGGCGGATTCTATTACCGCTCATGCGTTTTGCTTTGCCCGTGATGTTTGCAATGTTTTTACAGGCGATGTATGGCGCCGTGGATCTGTTTGTGGTCGGAAAGTTTGCTACGCCTGAGGATGTATCCGCGGTTTCGACGGGATCCATGATCATGATGACGCTTGCAAACATCATGACAAGCATGGCCATGGGAACGACGATCTATTTTGGCCAACAGATCGGCATGGGAAAAACGAAAAAGGGTGGAGAGATCATCGGCGCGAGCATTGCGCTATTTCTGTTCCTTGGATTGGTCATGTCCGTAGTCATTCCGCTTTCTGCCACGCAGATTTCTCAGGTGATGCAGGCACCGGCAGAGGCATTTGATAAGACGGTGCAGTATGTTCGGATCTGCGGTGCGGGAATGATCGCCATTGTGGCATATAATTTGATCGGCGCGATTTTCCGTGGCATGGGAGATTCTAAGACACCGCTGATGGCAGTTGCCATCGCATGCGTGTTTAACATCATTGGTGACCTTGTCTTGATCGCTGGAATGGGGCTAGGCGCAGCAGGCGCGGCAATTGCAACGGTAGGTGCGCAGATCATTAGCGTGATCTGTTCCATCGCAGTGGTTTCCAGGAGAAAGTTTCCCTTTGAATTCCACCTGAAAATGATCCGGTTCCAGAAAGAGATCATTCGTCACGTGTTGGGGCTTGGGTTGCCGATCGCCCTTCAGGATTTCCTGGTTGGGCTTTCCTTTCTTGTCGTTCAGGCAATCGTGAACACACTGGGCGTTACGGCATCGGCGGGCGTTGGCGTTGCAGAGAAGGTTTGCGGTTTTATCATGTTGGTTCCTGCGTCCTTCATGCAGTCGATCTCCGCATTTGTCGCGCAGAATGTCGGCGCAGGAAAGATGGACAGAGCGCACAAGGCCTTACGAAGCTCCATTGCGGTTTCGTTTGTATTTGGTTTTACGATGTTTGTGCTTGCGTTCTTTCGGGGATCGCTTCTTACGGGACTTTTTGCAAAGGATCAGGCGGTCATACTTGCTGGCGCGGAGTATCTGAAATCCTATGCGATTGATTGCCTGTTTACCTGCTTCCTGTTCTGTTTTATTGGATTTTATAATGGTTGTGGAAACACGCGCTTTGTCATGGCGCAGGGGATCATCGGAGCCTTTTTTGTCAGGATTCCCGTGTGCTTCTTGATGAGCCGTTGGGAGCCCGTGACGTTATTCCACATCGGTTTGGCAACGCCTTGTTCCACGGTTGTCCAGATTCTCATGTGTTTTGGATTCTTGTTTTATCTGTCGCGCAAGCGTAAAAAGAGTTGACAGAGAAACCATGAAACAGCTAGGATGGAAGGGTAGTTATTTCATTATTTGAGGGGTTGAGATCATGAAAAAGATTGGCATTTTGGAAGACGATGAAGCAATGGGAAAGGAGCTCCAGTATTATCTGGAATCCAATGGTTACGAGGCAAGGTGGATCGAGCCTGCGGAGTATGCAGGGAAGAAGCCCGAGGAGCTGATAGGGCTCCTTTTGGACGAAAATCTGCACTTGCTTCTTTTGGACATTGGTCTGCCTGGCGTTAATGGACTTCACGTGTGCAAGGAGTTCCGCAAGGCGTCGGAGTGTCCCGTGATCATGATCACGAGCAAGAATGATGATCTGACGGAGCTGATGGCGATCAATAACGGCGCGGATGATTTCGTCGCTAAGCCCTTTAATCCGCAGATCCTGATCGCGCACATGGAGTCGGTGCTAAAGCGTACTTACAAAACGGCTGCGTCTTCCGATGAGATGCATGTGGTGCAGGAGATTGAGACGGATGGCGGGAAGCGTCGTCAGGAATTCACGTTGGAGCTTTCGAAAGGACGCGTTGTCGCAGAGAGCACGGTGGAACTTTCCAAGAATGAACTGCAGATCTTAAAGATCCTTGCAAAGAACCAAGGGAACATTGTGTCGCGTGATGACATCATGAATGAACTTTGGGACAATTGCATGTTTGTGGACGACAATACGCTGACGGTCAACATGACGCGCCTTAAAGGGAAGCTCGAGGACATTGGCATTACGGGCGCCATCGTGACGAAGCGCGGCATGGGATATCAATTGCAGTAATGAAATTGCATCGGGGAAGAAGGAAATGAAGTACGTTACTTGGTTAAGGGAGCATGGAATCTGGATGGCGACGTATTTATTCGCGTTGGTCACCATAGAGCTTTTCCTTATCACCATGTCAGGAGGCGGGTTCCTGATGGGTTATGTTTTCGTGGCGCTGACGGGATGCTTCTTTGGCGGGACTTACGTAGAGTTTCGCCGCATGAAGAGCTATTTTGAAGAGCTTTCCTCGGCCATGGAGATTCTTAAGGAAAAGTATTTGTTTTACGAGATGATCGAACGTCAGGATTCGCAGGAAGAGAAGGCAGTGAAGGAGCTTTTCTATCAGGTGGAGACGAGTACGCTTTCGGAGCTGGAGTTTTTGAAAAAGAATTCGGAGGATTATCGGGATTTTGTGGAGACTTGGGTTCATGAGATCAAGATTCCGATCGCGGTGATCCGAATGATCCTGGCGAATCACAAGGAGGCCGACGTGGGGCTGTCTGGTGAAGTGGAACGCATGGAGCGTTACGTAGAACAGGCACTGTTTTATGCGCGGAGCTCTGTCGTATCGAAGGATTATTTGGTGGGTCCGCTGGATCTGAAAAAGACCGTGGAACAGACGGTTTTGGCGCGCAGGCGGCAGCTTCGCGAGCTCAATGCAAGGATTGATTTGCATGATCTGGAGATGGAGGTTTACAGTGACGGTAAGTGGGTACAGTTCATGCTGGGTCAGGTGATGGATAACAGTATGAAATATGCATCGAAAAAGGATGCGGATGGATGCGGACTAGTCTTGGAAATTTATGCGACAAACACGGCAAATGCGATTCAGCTCCACGTGAAGGATAATGGGATTGGAATCAAGGCAAGCGAGCTGGACCGGGTATTCGACAAGGGCTTTACCGGGGAAAATGGACGGAGCGGCGCGAAATCCACGGGCATTGGCCTTTACCTTTGCAAAAAGCTTTGTGACAAGTTAGGGCACGGGATCAGTCTGACTTCGGCGGAGGGTGAGGGCACGGAGGTGACTTTTGTGTTCCCGAAATCCAGCATGACAAAGGTAATGGAATGATTTTGCATGAAAAGAGGGGAAAATATGGTCTGTGACGGGGCGGCTGGGCAAAAAGCTCATCGCCCTTTCTTTGCGGAGTCTCGAAGGTGAAGCGGAGAGTTTTTGGAAGCTTACAAAACTGTAAGGTTCCGGTAAGGATAAAAAATGGCAAGATCTGTGCGGTGGGAGTAGAATCAGTTTATCAAGGCGTAAAAAGAATTCGGCGAAAAGGAAGGTAAGGATCGTGGC
>JAFPRF010000127.1 GCA_017400965.1 Lachnospiraceae bacterium | reverse complement strand
GTGCTGGTACCCTTCATGACAAGCTTCAGCAGGATCTTAATAAACTCCATTACAACGCCTGCCGCAGGTCCAAATGCAAAGGAACCAAGCAGGATCGGGATCTCAGAAAAGTCCAGCTTATAAAAGCTCGGTGCGAAAAAGAGCGGGATCTCGAAGAGCATGAGGACCGAAGACATCGCGGACAGAATGCCGATGACGGCCATCTTATGCGCCGTAAAGAAGGCGCCGCTTTTGCCGCTTTTCTTTTGCTGAATCTTCTCGATGATCACGGCGATCACAAAGAGTGCGACGATGATTGCCAGAAACTCCAGCACAAAAGTTACGTTTTTCGATACGTTTTTCCACAGTGTTGCAAAATCAAACATTTTCTTTTCCTCCTAAATAAAGTCCGCTTCGCGGACGCAGAGCTCCATTCCACTCGGTTCCGATAGGCGATTAAAATTCTGCCGCAAATTATGCGTCGGAATTTTAATCGGTCACCTCGTTTCATTTCGCTCATTGAGCCAACGTCGCAGTAGTGGAAAACTCTTCGTAAGCCGTCCATTTTGTTCAGAATAAAAAACCCCTGACTGCAGTTGCATTCAGGGGTGATCACGCTAAGCAAAGGAAACGCCAAAAAAAAGCGTTCCAATGGACCTTCTTCTTTCATCCAGACTTTACTGTTGGTCCCGGAGTTACACCGAGTCTGCCAAATAGGCTCGCGGACTTTACCGCCAGTAGGGAATCGCACCCAACCCTGAAGAATTTTCTATATTGTTTACTTTGATACCTTACCACGCCGCGCGCCGCCTGTCAACAGGAACTTTCCTTGACGAACTGCTCTTTAGCCCTTATACTTAAGGTCATGAATCACAAAGGAGACTTCGGTCATGAATGACAATCTGCAGGCGCTGAAACAAAAGAAGCTCTTTCTGTTCGATATCGACGGAACGATCGCCGTGGGCGACACGCTCTATGAAGGTAGCAAGGAGCTTTTAGACTATATTGACCGCATCGGCGGCAAGGCTTATTACATCACGAACAACTCCACAAAAAGTGGCAAGGATTATGTCACAAAATTCCAAGAGTGCTTCCATTTAGAGACAGACGAGGAACAATTTGTCACCGCCGGGTACCTTACACTCCGGTTCCTGCTTCGACACTACGCAGACCGCACGATCTACTGCATGGGCACGCACTCCTTTATCGACGAGCTCCGCCGCCATGGCCTGACTGTCACGGAGAAGTGCCAGGACGACATTGCCTGCGTGGTCGTCGCTTACGATAGCGAACTCAGCTACGAAAAGCTCTGCGAGACCAGCAAGGTACTGCTCACCATGGACGTGCCGTTCTATGCAACGAACCCCGACCTGCGCTGCCCCATCGATTTTGGCTTTATCCCCGACTGCGGCGCCATGTGTGGGCTCCTTTCTGCGACCACGGACAAGAACCCGACCTACCTCGGAAAGCCTAGCAAGAAGGTCGTGGACCTATGCCTGAAGCTCTCTGGCTTTTCACCGGAAGAGACCCTTGTGGTCGGCGACAGACTCTATACCGACATCGCCTGCGGCATCAATGGCGGCGTTGACACCTGCGTTCTCTTTACCGGCGAGGCAAAGGAAAAGGACCTAAAGGATACGCCTTATCAGCCCACCTACGCGTTTGCTTCGGTAAAGGAGCTTTACCTGGCCTGCCAATAAAATCAAAAATCGCCCATCATAAAAGCCTGCGTCGCCGCAGGCTTTTTGTTTTTATTCATGAATGGATTTTTCGACAACGCCAAAGCCCAGAGGATAAGGCCCCGTGTGTACGCTGATGGTGGCACCGATCTGATAGAGCGGGATCTCGGACTTAATGTCGAGATTTGCTGCCTTCAACGCCTCGTAGGCTCTCTCTCGGAAGGCCTTCGCCTCCTCCTCGTCATAGCCAAAGCCGATGCAGACGGAGAACTTGTCCGCGCCGATGGTTTGCTCCTTTAAGTACTGTACCAAAAGCTCAATGGCCTTTTGGGTCGTGTTCTTTCTGCTGCGGCCGATGCCGGAGGGGAAAATTTCGCCCTGCTTTAAGGTAATAACGGGGCGGATGCCAAGAAGGCTGCCTGCCACGCCGGCCACCTTACCGATTCTGCCGCCATGTCGCAGATACTCCATGTCGCCCACGGTGAAGAAGATTCTTCCCGTATCACGCAGCTCCTCGAGTCTTTCAATGGCCTTGTCATAGTCCCAGCCTGCGTCGCGCAGTCTTACGGCCTCCAAGGTGTAAATGCCCTGCAGCACCGTATTGATCCTAGAATCGATCACATGGATCTTCGCCTCAGGATGCTCTTCCAAAACAAGCTCTCTCGCGCTGACGGCGGATTGCATGGAGCCGCTGAATTTCGTCGTAATGCAGATGCAGATCACGGGCATGCCGCTCTGCGCAAAGGGCGTGAACGCTTCAACAAAGTCATGCACGGAGGGCATGGAGGACTTGGGATAAACCTTCGGGTTGTCCACCATCTCCTGATAAAACTCGCGAATGCCGATCTCCGCGATTTCCTTCTTGTAATGCTCGTTATCGAAGGATACGTAAAACGGCACTACGGTTAGATTTTTCTCCTGTGTCAGTTCCACGGGCAGATCACAGGATCCATCCGTAACAATGTGAAATAATTCGCTCATGTGTAGACCTCTTTGGGAAATTGATTGCTCAACGCGCTTCCTTCGAAAGTATACCATGTATTCTCAAAAGACACAAGACATAGTTTTCAATACCACGCAGTTTCCGCTTGCTTTTTTGCGCGGGGGTGCTATAATAAAAGCCATGGAAGCATAGCTCAGCCGGGATGAGCGTTCGCCTCACACGCGAAAGGTCAGGGGTTCGAGCCCCCTTGCTTCCATTTTTTTATTGTTCTGCCAAGAAAAGCTTCACTCTGCTCTGGATTGCGTCGATGACCTGGTCCAGGCTCTTTTGATCTTCAAAGTACGCCATGCTCTCCTCGCTTACGATCTTTTTGATCTGAGAGTTTCCAGCCGGAGCCTTGCGCGCACCCGCTAACATGTCCCGAAAAACCTTCACAGCCTCTTCGTCGATCAGGTGCTCCGCATACATCGTACACGTCTCGCCTTTATCATTCAAGAACTCCTCGTATTCCTTACCGTAGAGTGCAAGCTCTCGCTCGATCATTGCTTCCGTAACGTTTCGGTTCGACCAAAGCGCGTATCCCACAAATCCAGGCTCTACCGGATTGATCGTTAGGTAGGATTCCATGAACTTCCACGCGCCCTCTGGGTCCTTCGACGTCGCCGAAATGGAAAGCTCCGTCACGCCCTCGATCGTTGTTCGCGGCTTTCCGTCCGGAGAAGGATAGCCCATGACAACAATGTCTCCGCGTTCCTTCTTTTCCCTTGGATAAGAACCCAACCAGTGATAATTTAACTGTCCATACTGGAAGGGTGCCTCCTGCGGATCCACCAAGGACTCCTTCTCCTTGCATTCCTTGACATAGGTCAGGAGGCTTCGGAACTCCTCACCGTCAAAGAAGCTCTCCTTCGTCTCTGCATCCCAGAAATAATCCAGCGGATCGCCAAACAGATACATACGGATCAGCCAGTAGCTTCGAAACGGCCGCCACTCCTCCTTGCCCCGAAGGTATGTAATCATCTCGTCATAGGTCCAGCCACTCCCCTTCTTCCACTGCGCTTTTGGAACGATCAGAGTGTCCATCCTGAACTGATAGGGAATCGTATACAGAAGGTCGCCGCTGCTTCCATATTCCAAAATCTCTGAATAAAAATCATCCGCTGAAAGCACTTCGCTTTCTTCCAAAAATGGCCGCAGATCCATAAGGTACCCGCCGCTTGCCAAGTTTTCAGAAAAGTCATTTAAGTTTGCGTGACAGATTAGGTCCGGTCCGTCGCCAGCGAGCATATCTGCCGCCATACGGGTTTTCGCGTCCTCGAAATCACCGCTCATTGTCGTATAGGACTTGATGGTCGCGTGATATTCCTCCTGAGACTTATTAAAGTCCGTAACGAACTGTCTTAGGTTCCCGTCGCTATCGGTGGTAAGGATCGCGATGGTCAGCTCCTTCTTTTTCGGGAGTGCGTCTTCCTCCTGCCATGTGATCTTTACGTAATCCTGGCTCTCGTAATCGTTCGCATAAAAGGCCCCCGCTTCGTCCTTCCAAACCATCCAGACGCTTCCGCCAAGAAGCCCCACGTCCGTCCATTGAAAGAGCTCGTAACAAACCTGTTCTGACAAGGCATAACGATAGGCCGCGTCCGCAGTGTAAAAGTACAAGTTCTCCGCATCGCTCCCCAGGTCAAAAATGCCGCGTACGTCACTTGGAAGTGGACCAATTTCATCCCCTAAAATCTTCTTTTCCGCGTCGATCCCGCAAATTCCTACGTGCGAGCCATGTTCACCGCTTCGAACCAGCGCATAGCCTCCGCCGCCAAGCGTCTCCACTTGAC
>JAFPRF010000126.1 GCA_017400965.1 Lachnospiraceae bacterium | reverse complement strand
CTCCTCCTCACGTACGGTGTCAGCGATGGTCTCCCCATAGGCCTTGATGCCCTCCTGCAGACGCCTTGCGCGTTCGTTGTCGACGCGAAGCTGTTCGTTTTTTTGGTAAGCGAGTGTGACGTCGTCCGCGATCAATTCATGTAAAAACACGCCGTCAAAAGGGATCACGCGGTGCCTGAAGGAAACGGCCGTTCCATCAGGAAGCACAAAGACCGGCTTAGATTTCGATGCCTCATAAAGTGCGGCACCATTTTGTAGAGGCTCTTTTAGGAGAGCAAGGCAAATATTCTTCATGCGGTGGTTTGACAAAATGCAACGGTTGTCCTCCAGATAATAACAGATGCCCGCAGGAAGCTCATCAATGCTTTCTTTGATCGAAGCGGAGGTAACGTGAGTTTTCCCCCATAGAAGTACGCTGCGATAGCTGATGACGCATAGCGTCGAAACGGCTAAAAGACAGAAAACATAAACCTCAAAGGGCCATTGTAAAAGCTTTTGCGCAAAGCCATTCGTGGTTCCGTGGACGCGAAGCTGCGTGCCTTCCATGCAAACGTGAATGATAAAAAAGCATAGGGTCGCACAGACGGAAGAAAGAAAAAAGGCGCGGTGACGGTGCTGCCGCCAAAGCAGGAATTCATTTGCAATGCTTCCAAGACAGGCTAACTGTGCCCAAAAGCAGAGAAGATTTTGGATTGGTACGGAGATCGAAAGAAGTGAATTCATGTGGGCTCACCTGCCTTTCCAAAGGGAATGCTCACGTAGGTTGTCCCTTCCTCTTCTGATAGCGTAGCATTACAATCCGAGGGGAGAAGAATCTGTCCGCCTTCCAAAACCAGCTTGATTTCCCGCGCATTCATGAAGACCTGTAGCCCCTGAAGGGCAGGCAATGACTGCTCCAATAGGGCTTGAAAAAGCGTATAAGCATGCAATAAGGAGTTGGCGGGAACGCTCCCCTGAAAAGAATCAGACCCCTCAGCGGGAATGCCAAGCTCACGGACTGCCTTAAGTGATTCTGAGATGGCAAGCCATAGCTCGCCTGCCTCCATTTCTTTGTGATCCTTAGCAAGGAGAAAGAGATTGGCATAGCGTTTAATATAGGTCGCCAAAAGACAGACCATCTGCATGTTCGCATGGAATTCCTCGGCTGTTTGCCCGGTACTTGCACTTAGCATGGCGATTTTTTGTGATTGTGGTAAAACGCATGTCGCAAGCTCATCGTAGGTTTTCGTCTGTGTCTCGATCTGAGCGCGTTTTTGCTTTAATTCATTTTCTAATCGCAACAGCTCAGATTCTTCAGCCAGTCTCTCAGCAACCTCCTTTAGCTCTGCGTTGATCCGATTCAGTTCGGTTTCGTCTCCCTGCCAGTAAACGTAACCGCCGGAAACCTTCTTGCGGTGAAGCCGCGTGTTAGGGTTAAGGAAGATGCTTCCTTTGGCTGACATTTGTTCTTTGGAAAGCTCTGCGGCGTTGGAACTTTTATAGAGAATCTGATAATCCTTATCCGCGATCTGTGCACCGAGGCTTGAAAGCGTAAAAAGCTTTCGATATTCTGCATTGGAAGGGATCAGCCCAACGCAAAGAAGGCTGAGCCAGATGCCTGCCGTAACAAAGCAGACCGTTTCAGGAAATTCACCGAAGTAGTGGCCATTGATGCGTGGCCACAGTCCGGCAGCATAGAGGGAAAGGTATACGGCACCAAACGCCGTGGGAAGCGCCGGAATCCAGATGAGACGACGGCTGGAGGAAAGCTTGCATCTGTGATACAGAATGTAAAACGTTCCGAGGATCAGCAGAAAAATCCATAGGTAAGCAAGCCAAAAGACAGGACCTCTGCCATAGTCAGAGTCCCAGCCTTCGAATCCGGGATGAAAATGAAAGGCCAACTGGTGAAGGTCATTGGTTGCAAATAGTAGGATGAAAACGGAAGTGATGCCGATGGAAAGACGCGTGAGCCAAGGACGCTGGTTCCAATGCTCGCGACCGACGGTTAACGCCGTGAGCAGGGAAAGTAATGGTATCAGCAATGCGGGAATGTAATAGAGATACCAGATGGTTCGCGCAACAGGTTCCGTCTCCATAAAAGCAACATATTTTGCGCCACGCAGCGCGAT
>JAFPRF010000125.1 GCA_017400965.1 Lachnospiraceae bacterium | reverse complement strand
TTTATTTTTTCACGCGATCGATATAGTCTTCAATGGTCCTTCGCTCCTCGCCACTTTACTCCTTATCGAATCTATGGCTCGCTGCCTTGATCTGATCCACCAATGCATTGTCCACGCGGTAGGACTCCCGCATCTTCTGCAAGGCCTTCTGAAAGGTCCAATCATTTAAGTGATTGTCAGGGCTGGTCATGTACGAAAATACCTTCTCCGGGAACTTGGCAGCTGCCGTAGCCACCGCCCAGGCGATGCCCATCTTCGCGTAATACTCCTCCGCATACAGGCTGTCCCAGATTTCCAAGTCCCGATCGATATAATCTTCCGTTAGGAACTGGCTCATGAGCATCACTGCGACAACGCGCACCTCAAATTCCTTCTTGGAATCCTTGTATTCCATGAGAAGCTCGTAAACTTCCTTCGGATACTTCTTCGCGATCTTAAAGGTGGAACACAGGGCATCATTCACGGCCCAGTCGTGCACCTTTGGAATAAACTCCCGAAGGTAGGATAGGATCACCTGAACGTCATCCTTGGCATACCCGATCACGTACGCCTGCAGGGCTTCCATCTCAAAGGTGTCCATGGGATTATGCTCTAAAAACCAACGATAATCTTCCTTGGCGATCCGCTGCGCCAGCTTTCGAAGCTCCGGCGTTCGAACGCCTGCGGAGGGCTTTCCGGTGGGGTTGAGCTTGTCGTAGAGCTCGGCATTATTGCCAGAGAGCTTACCGATCTCTTCCCGAATTTCTTTAATGGTCATATGCGCCATCGTTTTCCTCCGGACTGAATTCAAAAACCACAAAATATAGCGTTTGTTCTAATTCACATACATAAATATCATATCATAATCACAGGTTCATTTCAATCGTCATGCCCAAATTACAAGGCCTGCGCGCGTTTCATTTTTTAGATCACGCCATGGGTTTTTCCACGATTTCGATCTGGATGCCCTTCTCTTCGAAGAGCTTTAAATCCTCTTCCGCAGCATCCCAATCCGTGATCATGAGATCGAGCTTTTCCGCGGGACAGATGCTGACAACGGAAGTGTAACCGATCTTTTCCTTTGGATAGAGGCCGATCACTTCCTTCGAGGCATCGATCAGCGCATTATAAAAGGAAATCGCTGCGGTTCTTTGAAGGGATATGCCAAAATCCGCCGAGATGGACGCGGAGGTTAAAAAGCACTTGTCAAACCTGAGACGCTTTACCATCTCCGTAGCGAAGGAATCATAGCAGCAACCCTTGTCATCCATCTCTCCGCCAAGTAGGATCACCGACACGTTATCCATTTTTCGCAGCTCCTCCGCCACGATAATGGAATTGGTGATCACCCTAAGTCTCAGGTTCGCAGGGATGTTCTGCGCCATAAAGTAGCCGACCGTGCCAGACGTGATAAAGATCACGTCATTATTTCGAAGCTTCGATACGGCTCTGAGTGCGATCTGGTAATAATTCTCCTTGATCTTCAGGATGTCCTTGGCCGTATCCTTAGGCGGACGACCGATGCCGACCTGCCGAAGAGGCAAGGCACCGCCCCTCGTTCTTTTTAAGAGCTTCTTTTCGTCTAGGATCCTAAGGTCGCGCTTTGCGGAATCATAACTGATCTGGAACTGCTCCTGAATGTCATCCGTGGAAATATAGCCCTTCTCACCGAGCCAATCTAATATTTTTTGATGTCTTTCTTCTATTAACATATGTTTCTCCTACGTATGCCTCACCCAGCTCCATGCAAGGCTGTTCATGCCAGGCTTTCCCTCTGCGAGATCCAAAAGTTCCTTTTTGCAGAGCAGAATCGCTCGCTCTATATACTCATCCGCCATGTCCCTGGTAAAGAAAAAGCATTCCTCATTGGAATCGATTGTCTGAAACTGCCCTTTGATACCATTTACAAAGCCATTTACGTCAAATTCCGCAACCTCCAGAATTGGCTCACCCGATAATTTTAAAGGCCGGATCATGTTTGGTTCCAAGTGATATTTCTCTGCAACGTGCTCGTTCGTTAGTTCATAATCGCGATGTAGCTTTTCCATGTGTCCGGGAATGAGTGGATTCCAGTCATGCTCCGAATAAACGTAATATCTGTAAAATGCATCCTGAACCAAATGGAGATAATATCCAAGATAAAGACCATCGACTTTCATCCGTTCCCCAAATCGTTCCCGAAAGCTTTCGAAGTCATAGGTGGATCTCGTTGCGTCACATATGCGGATCTTCAGATGCCCGTTTCCGTGAACAGCAGCATCAGGAAGGATGCAACCAAGGCGCAATCTGTATGGATCGTCGATCTTCAGCTCGTCTATGATAGAATTTGTGATCGCCAGATGTATCATGCTAGATGCCATGGATAAACCCTCCCTAAGTTCATATTAACGGAAAGGGGAATCTATGTCAAGCATAAGTTCCTCTTTTCGTTAATCTATGGGCAAAATAAAAGCAACTACCGAAATAGTTGCAATAGAAAATGCCCAGAACCGGAATCGAACCAGTGACACGAGGATTTTCAGTCCTC
>JAFPRF010000124.1 GCA_017400965.1 Lachnospiraceae bacterium | reverse complement strand
GATGCCTGCAGGGAACATAGCATTACCTGCATTGCGCCGACGAAGGCCTTTAACATCGCGGGCATGCAGACGGCGGCTGTCTTTGCGGCAGATCCCGTGTTGCGCCATAAGGCATGGCGGGGGCTGAATACGGACGAATGCGCGGAGCCGAATACCTTCGCCTGCGGCGTTGCAATCGCGGCATTTACGAAGGGCGCGTCCTGGCTGGATGCCCTAAGAGACTATCTGTTTGAGAATAAGCGTATTGTACGAGAGTATTTGCAAGAAAACCTTCCCAAGGTGCACCTGGTTCCCTCTGAGGCAACCTACCTTCTGTGGCTGGACTGCAGTGCCTATAGCAGGGACAGCGTAGAACTGGCAGCATTCCTTCGAAAAGAAACAGGGCTTTACTTATCCGACGGAGTGGAGTATGGTAGGAGTGGTGAGCCGTTCCTTCGGCTCAACATTGCATGCCCCAGGGAGCGGCTTCTTGAAGGGCTTAAGCGCCTCCGCACCGGACTGGATCGCAGGGTATAATTTTTTCGAGAGAAGGACAGTAGTTTGAAGGAATTTAAAGTTGGACTAAAGGATGGGATTCCCATCGCTTTGGGATATTTTGCGGTGAGCTTTAGCCTCGGGATCACGATGGTCAGCGCCGGGATGACAGCGACGCAGGGCGCCGTGATGAGCCTGTCGAACTTAACCAGCGCGGGTGAATTCGCAGGCGTGCGCGTGATCGCGGCAGGTGGAACGCTTGTAGAACTGATCCTGACGCAGCTCATTATCAATTTGCGGTATTCGCTGATGAGTTTGTCATTGACGCAAAAGCTGGACGAGAAGGTGACGCTTTGGCAAAAGCTTCTGATCGCCTTTGCCAACACGGACGAGATCTTCGCCGTGGCCATGAATCACCAAAAGAGCTTGACGCTGCCCTACATGTTAGGACTGCAAAGCCTCCCCATCGTGGGATGGACGGCCGGAACCTTCCTTGGAGCCGTTGCCGGCGGACTGATGCCGACCAACGTTGCCATGGCCATGAACGTGATGCTCTATGGCATGTTTATCGCGATCGTGGTGCCTGTGGCAAAGAAATCCAGGCCGGTTTTGATCGTGGCCTGCATTGCCATTGGATGTAGCTGTCTGTTTCGGTACGTACCGCTCCTGAATCAAGTGTCAGAGGGTATTTCCATCATTATCTGCACGGTGGTGGCAGCAGTGCTGGGTGCAATCTTCTTCCCCGTAAAGGAGGAGAATGCATGAATATTTACTTGTATATCCTCGTGATGGCGGTTGTCACTTATTTGATCCGCATGATCCCCTTGGTTTTGATCCGTGGGAAGATAGAAAACCGTTTCGTGAAATCTTTTTTGCATTACGTGCCATACGCGTGCCTTATGGCCATGACCTTCCCAGCCGTGTTTTACGCGGCAGAGCATATGTTGGCGGCCGCCTTGGGCGTAGCAGTGGCGATCGGACTGGCGATCAAGGGAAAAGGCCTGGTAACGGTAGCCGTTGCCGCCAGCGTCACGGTATTTTTGACGTCGCTACTCCTGAACGTGATTCCATAAAAAATGCCCCCTT
>JAFPRF010000123.1 GCA_017400965.1 Lachnospiraceae bacterium | reverse complement strand
GCCTCTTTACCATTATTCGCTCTCTGGGTTTCCACGCCATGCATCTGTAGCAACATGGAGATGATCTCCCAGTTGATGTCATTGTCCTCCGCGACGAGAATGCGCATGCCCGCGATGTCAGTGGCATCGTCATCCTGATTAGCAGGATCGCTCTCCATGCCCAGAACCTCCTTGAGCTTGAGGTACAGAGTAGAGCGAAACAGCGGCTTCATGACAAACCCATCAATTCCTGCGTCTTTGGCCGCATCCTCCAGCTCGGACGTATCATACGCAGAGATCATAAGAATGGGGATCTCTTTAGCAACCCTCTCACGGATCTGACGCGCCACGTCAACCCCATCCGCATCCGGCATCTTCCAGTCCACGATCACTACTTGATAATCAGACTGCCGTGATACCATCTGAAGCGCTTCTGCGCCACTGTGCGCAACGTAGGTCTCGGCTCCAATGGATTCCAGCGTGTCCTTCGCAGTCTCCAACAATACTTCGTCATCGTCCACAAGCAGAACCTTCACGTACGGTAGTTCCATTTCATCAGGCTGCCTGTCGGCCAGCGGAATGTCCAGCGTAACGGTGAACGTAGTTCCTTTTCCCACTTCACTTTGACAATCGATGGTACCGTGCATCAGGTCGATCATCTGTTTTGTGATGGCCAGTCCAAGACCTGTTCCCTGAATTGCGTTCACTCTGCTGTCAGTCTGTCTGGAAAACGGTTGATACATCCGCTCCATGAATTCCGGCGTCATGCCGATGCCCGTATCAGCAACCTGATAGGTAAGGCGTGTCGTCTTTTCCGCCTCGCCTTCCTCTTCCCGCATGGTCACGCATACCTTTCCGCCGGGCTGCGTATATTTGATCGCATTGGAAAGCAGATTGATAAATACCTGATTGAGTCTCAGCTGATCTGCGAGAAGCCATTCCTCCTGCATGTTATCCACGTGAAAACTGAAATCGATGTTCTTTTCCTTCACCATCGGTTGGGAAATATTGACCAGATTTTCCGCACATTCCACGATGGAAAATACAATCGGGCTTAGCGTTAACTTTCCGCTTTCCACCTTGGAGATGTCAAGGATGTCATTGATCAGCGTCAGCAAATGATTGCTCGCCATATTGATCTTTCGCAGGTTTTCCTTCACGGATGCCGTATCATCCAGCTTCTTCCCCATAATGGCAGTCAGTCCGATGATCGCATTCATTGGCGTTCGAATGTCATGGGACATCGTGGAAAGGAAATCCGTTTTGGCTTGATTGGCCCGATCGGCGGCATCAACGGCGACCTGCAGCTGTCGGTTGAAATTCATCATGGCCAATAGATTAAAGACCAGCAGCACCAGTAATCCAGTCGTGATGATGATCACCATCGTCCAGTTGATCGTCGCGTGACCTAGATCCTCCACGCGGATCATTGTCACGATCGTCCAATCATCGGTCGAATCGATGCGGGCGTGGGCGATCAGACATTGTTCTCCAGCGGAATTCATGATCTCAAAAACGCCGGAGTCTCCCTCGATGTCTTTTTTCAATTTCTCTATTTCTGCGGGCGTGACATTGTTGTAGGACTGATAAAACTCAAAAAAATTCGAGTTCTTAAAAGAGTGCCCCTTGATGATATAGTCTCCTACCGTGTCGATCAGGGAGATCTCCGCATCCTTATATTCTTCCGTCGGGAAGGACCATTTTTGCGCGAAGCTCGACACTGGAATGATTCGAAGGAGCATGGCAGATTGCTTTGTCTGGCCATTTCTCACGGTAATGGGACAACAAAAGGCGATCGACTGGATCGCGTTCGTGGGGTTGGTATAGGCCCGCGTCGCGTTGACCACGCCGCTCTCTTTGGAAATGTCATGGAATCCATTGCTGAAGGCCGAAATGTTTCCATAGGAAACCGTAAAGTCCTTCGGATCCGAAGGTTTGGCCGCAGTGGATAAGCCGTACAAGCCGCTGTCTCCTTCGAACAGGATATGGGCCGTAACGCCAGGCGTGGCGATGCATTTCCTCACGTAAGCGATCGCCTCCTCGGCCGTCATGTCATTCCCGTCGATGTAGGTTGCCCAACTGTTGCAGACCTGCTGTTCACCCAACAGATAATTCGTGGTCACGCTTTCCATGGCCACCGTCATGTTTGCAAATGCCTCTGTCTGGGTTGCGACCGTTATCTTGTTTTCACTGCTGACGTAGGACAAAGTCAATCCCAAAAGGAGTCCGACGATCAAAGCATTTCCCAAGATCATCACGCTCTTTTTCATATCATCACTTCCTTCACACGCGTTGCAAGTTGTTTCGAGTTCGTTTCCGTATCGTTAGGTCATAGGTAAAAGTTCTTGGTTGATCTCTCGTACGTCCTTCCGCAGCTTTTTATAGGCCATGGTGATCATGATGACGTGCGTCACTGCATATCCGGCCAGCGTTCCAAAAAGTGCCGCGGGATAACGCTGCAGTTGCCACAGCAACATGGTAATGAGAAGGCATACCGTACTTGTGACCGCAAAATAGATGATGCTTTGGATCAAAAAACCAATCCTTTCGATTTCGTAAACAAACGTCATGGCAGCGAAGGATGCGCTGATGCAGCCATACAATAGCACGTTGGCATAGGCCGCCATGGCCGTCGTCGGGAAAAGCGCCTGAAAGTCTGGCGAGATGGAACAAAACCCTTCCGCTCCTAAGGCTCCCGCGATAATGTCTATGATGAAGTTCACGATCAGGCCAGCAAACGAACCAATGGCAAAACTGATCGCTGCTCTTTCGAATGTTTCCTTTAGCATAACTGATCCTTTCCTTCCTTACGGTTCCTGCTTCTTCCCCCGAAGCAACAGTTCCTTGAGCTTCGTGACGTTTCTTCGGGAGGTGTAGGTTTCGTATCCATTTTTCATGATGACCTTGATGGTTCCCGTCAGGCTCACGTCAAGGCTGCGAATCTTTTTATAATTCACGATCTCCGACTTGGAAATCCGGACAAAGCCAAGATTTTCAAAATCCTTCTCCAGCTCATACAGCTTTTTCGAGACGACGTAAGTCTTCTTGTCATCCCTCGCCATGACCCGCTGTCCTTCCGCGTAGAAGCTTGTCAGCTCCGACGGATGAAGTACGCAGCGATTTCCGATCTCATCCGTACCAGCCAAAGAAGCGTCAAAGAGAGCATGCAGCTGCCCCATGACGCTTTTGACTTCTTCGTTCATCTTCTCATGACAAACGTGAACTTCTATTTCCGTATATCTTTCATTGATCTCGGATTTGATCTGCATCCGCGCCTCACCCCACCAGTTGCTTAAGAAGTCTTATTCCTAGTATAGAATAATTGGCCTTCTCTTGCAAGACGGAAGGTTGCGATTTCACTGATTTTCTTCGTTATTGATCGGCCTTCATCCTGCTGCGGAAGGTCAAAATCGCCAGACACAATAGGCCAAGTGCGGTCAGGGATACGATCAAAAGAGATTTTCCGAAATTATCCCATGCAAAATCCATCTGGATGGTGCATCTTGCTACCTTCGTGCAGTAAAGGAAAGGCATGCATTTGCAAATTTTGAGCATGGGCCCGCCCACGCCTTCCGCGTCAAAGAACACGCCGCCAAGGAACGATCCGACGGAGATAATGACGGAACAGACGCCCGGCGCGGATTTCTCGTTGAAGAGTGACCCAGCGATGAGTCCGATGGAGAGGAACATCACTGCGGACGGAATGCTAAGTAAGATTACTAGCAGTAGGCCTGCTACCTTCAGCTCCGTGCCCGTGATCGCCGATACCACGCAGGATGCGATCACGGTAACGATCGCCTGGATGATGCCCACAAGGATCATGGGAATAATGTATCCATTTGTAAAATCACTGCTCTTCATTGGGGAAGAAAACAGTCTCATCAGGAAGGAGGTACTCCTGTCCGTCGCCACAAGGATTGCCGTGAACAGCATGACGAAGGTCTGTCCGAAAACGATGATCGCGCCTGACAGATAATCGATGCGGAATATGATCATGCCTGCTTCCTTTGGGATGCTCTCGTTTACCACTGACATGACGATCAGCATAAGGATCGGGAATGCGATGCAGAAAATGTATCCCAGCGCGTCTCTGGAAAGTTCAATAATGTTTCTTTTTGCAAATTGAATTGTTCTGTTCATGCTCTGTCTCCTTCCGCTACGGATACGAAAATGTTCTCAAGGCCCTTTTGGCCCGTCTTCTCCTCCAGCTCCTCTAAGGTACCCGTCATGACGATCTTACCGCTGATCATGATCGCGATCTTATCGGCAAGCTCCTGCGCCTCCTCCATGTAATGGGTGGTCAGGATGATCGTCCGGTTCTTCTTGATCTTCTCGATCTCGCGCCAAAGCTCCCTTCTCGCAAGCACGTCGAGGCCCAGCGTCGGCTCGTCGAGAAGGATGACCTTCGGGTTGCCGATCATCGCCATTGCGATGGAAAGGCGCCTCTGCCAGCCTCCGGAGAGCTTACTGGATTTCATTTTCCGCACCTCATCCAGCTTAAAGTCCTGAAGGACTTCTTCCACGCGCTCCCGTCTCTTTTTCTTGTCATATTGTTTGGGATCGAGATAGATGCCAGCCATAAAGTTTAGGTTCTCTTCCACCGTAAGGTTCCGGGCGATCGCCGTGTCCTGGGTTGAAACGCCTACAAGTTCCTTCACCAGCGTCTGCTCCTTACTGATGTCATGACCATCTACCTTTGCCGTGCCGCCGCTCGGCTTCGTCAGGCAAGAGAGCATCTTGATCGTGGTTGACTTTCCTGCGCCGTTGACGCCAAGGAGTGCCAGCATCTCTCCCTCCTTCACCGTGAGGCTGATGCCGTCAACGGCCTTCTTTGTGCCATAGTGCTTCGAGAGGTTGTCCAAACGGATCATGTCCTTCTTCTGATTCATTTCCATGTCGCTTATCCTTTCTTTGACATTGTTTTTGTTTGCCTGTCTTTAGATTGACTATACGACATGGAGAAAGGCTTGCCTATGCTTTTGACGTAAGCGGCAGTTTTGCACATATGAACGGTACGTGAAGCATAAAAAAACACCCTTAGGACCAAGGTTCGTCCTAAGGGCGTGAGTTTGATGATTATACACTTTCCAGAAGATAGAACATTCTCGCATAGGCCTTTTCCATGCGAAAGCCTAGCTGCTGCGCGCAATAGATCGCGTCATAATTTTTCGCGGGGATATAGCAGGTGAAAATGTCTCTTCCCGCCTTGTGCTGTTGCTCGATCATGTACAGTAAAAGATCACGGGCGAAATATTTGCGGCGCTCGTCCTCCGCCGTAAACAGGTTCGAAATCTCGACGGTTTCCTCGGGGCAGGTTACAAACGAGCAGACCGTCTTGTAATAATGCTTGGCTACATAGAGGCTTCCGCCGCGGTCGATCTTAGCTACAATGCGCTCTTTGAGACCATCTTTCTCATAGAACTGTATATGTTCAGGGAAAGATTCCTCTTTCGTACAGGTTCCTTTCACACAGAAAACTTGGAAGCCGCTTTCCTCACATTGTTTTTCGTGCTGAAACGGTCTCATCTCGTCATAGTCCAGCCGCATTTTGTACCATGTGCCGTCGAAAGCGTAGCCTAGGTCATATATGTGATTAAGCAACTCCATGTTCGCCATGTCGATGGTGACGTCCAATTCGCCGAGCTGGCCCTTTTGATCTATGAGCTGTTTCATTTTATAATGCCACGTATGAATTTGGCGTCCGAAATCTTCCGCGCTGCAGTTCTCTTTCAGATGCAGTTCGTACTTATTTCTAGGGCCTTTCTTTCCCATGATGATGCCTTCGTAGGTCACGTAGGCATTCTTCTCAGCCATGACGACGTAGGCGCCATCGCATTTGATCTTCTTACTTGTCGAAGACTTCTTCGCGGCAGTGGGTGCCTCCATTACCTTCTTTGCAGGCTTCGCCTTGTCCTTTAAATACTTCTTAGCTTTCTTCTCTTCGTTCCAAAGTACGTCCGGCGCGCTGATACATTCACCATTGGCGTATCCATCCTCCGTCTCATATACCGGCGCAATCAGTATCTCCTCCAGCTCCCCTTCCTTGGTGAAAATAAACTGTACTTCGCCGGAGACATAGGAATCATCCTTTTTCCCGTCATCATTCGAAGGAACTTCCACGACATCCTCGAATAGCTTTGCGAGGTCTTCCTTGGAAATCGTTGCGTACACTTCGTCGCGGTCAGTTAAGTCCGTCATTGCTTCCGTAAATGTCAATTTCATCGGCTCATCCCCCTTTAGAACAATACTATTGTTCTATTATACCATTACGTGGACTTCGAGCAAAGTCTATTTCATACGTGCTCCTAAAAAAGCTAGACCATCATAAACCAGTCATATTGGAAGGGGCCAACGGCTTCGATCTTTAGCGCATGGCCCTTCTCCAAGTCATCTGCCTGACCGAAATCCAAAGGAATCCGAATGTCCGCCCAAAGAAGGGGGAAGGATCTTTTTCTCTTTAAGAGGTCTTCCTGTGCACGAACCATGTGGTTCCTCGCAGGTCCCGCAAATCTGTCATAATCGCGCGTATTGAGCGTCACCTCTCCGGCAAGTTTGTCATCGACAAAAATCTTTACCGTGGCATCTTCCGGTGCCCGCCCGTGGAGTCTTAGTACCGTGGCTTCCTTTGGAAATTGACAGCTTCCATAGTTTGCGCTAAAGTGACCATCCTTTTCTGGTTCATAGACATTTGATCCTTGCGACATCAGTGCGCTGTAACCGTACAGTCCTTC
>JAFPRF010000122.1 GCA_017400965.1 Lachnospiraceae bacterium | reverse complement strand
GTGGTGTCAAAGCACTCCTTCGTCAGGTAGAGCGAGATCAGCTCCGCAATGTTATTGTCGTCGTCTACGATCAAAATCTTTTGTTTCGAAGCCATATGATTCCTCCTTCTACTTAAACGTCGCGATGGTTACGCCCGCGTCGCCTTCTCCAAATTCACCAAGTCGGAATTCCTTGATGATCTTCATCTTTTTCAGGTGTGCATGGATCGCGCTGCGGAGCGCGCCCGTGCCCTTGCCGTGTACGATGCGAACGCTCGGCAGGTGCGCGAGGTACGCGTCGTCGAGATATTTATCCAGCTCAGAGAGCGCCTCGTCCACAGTCTTTCCGAGGAGATTGATCTCATGAGAGACGGAGAGGGTCTTCGCCATCTTGATCTTTCCGATGCCCGTGGTCGGCGCGTGGGTGGACTTTGTATTTGAGAGGTCTTCGTCCATGACCATGACGAGGTCATTTACGTTGGTCTGCATGCGCATGATGCCGCACTGTACAAAGAGGTTCCCCTTGGCGTCGGGGAGGGAGCTGACGGTGCCCTTTAAATTCATCGAGACGATCTTTACGGAGTCGCCCTTCATGAGCTTCTTGGGATCGAGGCCCTTCACGCCATTTGCGGTCTGCGCGGGCTTTTGGCCGAGGGAGAGCTTGTCGTTCTTTTCCTTAATCTTATCACGGACGGCCTGTCGCTTTTGCTCGAGGGTCTTCATGTCGATGCCCATGGAGCTTGCCTTATTGAAGTCGCGGATGGTTTCGTCAGCGACGTCCTTAGCTTCCTGCAAGATTTCCCGCGCCTTTTCGTTGGCGTCGCGCAGGATCTTGTCCTTTGCTTTATCGATCTTTTCGTTCTTTTGCTTCAGCTGTTCCTCGAGTAGGCGAATGTTTTCCTTTTTCTTTTCGATCTCGCGGCGCTCTTCCTCCATGCGCACGCGGTTCATCTCAAGGTCTGCGATCACGTCCTCGAAGCTCGTCTCTTCCTTACTGATCTGTTCCTTTGCGGCGTTGATGATGTCGTCGGAGAGGCCAAGCTTGGAGGAGATGGCAAAGGCGTTACTCTTTCCGGGGATGCCGATCAGCAGGCGATAGGTGGGTTGCAGGGTTTCCACGCTGAATTCACAGCAGGCGTTTTGCACGAAGTCGGTGGTCAGCGCGTAGATCTTCAGCTCGCTGTAGTGGGTCGTCGCCATAGTGCGGATGCCGCGGTCATGTAGATAATTTAATATCGAGATGGCCAGCGCCGCGCCCTCGGTGGGGTCGGTGCCTGCGCCCAGCTCGTCGAACAGACACAGGGAATCCTCATCCGCATGCTTTAGGATGTGGACAATGCTGGTCATGTGCGAGGAGAAGGTGGATAAGCTCTGCTCAATGCTCTGCTCGTCGCCGATGTCCGCGAATACCTCCGTAAAGACGGAGAGCTCGGAGCGGTCCAGCGCCGGAATGTGCAGTCCGGCCTGACCCATCAGCGTAAAGAGGCCGACGGTTTTCAGTGACACGGTCTTACCGCCCGTATTGGGGCCCGTGATGACAAGCAGGTCAAAGTCGCGTCCCAGATGAATGTCGATGGGAACGACCTTTTTCTTGTCCAATAAGGGATGGCGGCCCTTGCGGATGTTGATGATGTGCTTTCGGTTAAACTGGGGCTCGGTCGCGTTTTGATCCAGCGCGAGCTTTGCCTTCGCGAAGATGAAGTCGAGCTTTGTCATGGTCCGCTGGTTGGTCGCCAGCTCCTCGGTATGCGCCGCGCACATGTAGCTTAAATCCGCCAGGATGTGCTCGATCTCTTCCTTTTCCTGAAGGTCCAGCTCTTTTAACTGGTTATTGAGGTTCACGATGGCCGCGGGCTCGATGAAGAAGGTGGAACCGCTGGAGGACTGGTCGTGGACCATGCCGGTGACCTGTCCCTTGTACTCGGACTTCACGGGGATGCAGTAACGATTGTTGCGCATGGTGATCACCGCATCCTGCAAATAGGTGCGGTAAGGGCCCGTCAGCATGGAGTTTAACTGGTTGTGGATCTTCTCACCGGTCACCTGGATGCTGCGGCGTATGCTCTTTAGCTTCGGGCTGGCGTCGTCAGCGATCTCATCCTCGGAAAGGATGCAGCGGTTGATCTCGTTTGCAACCTGCGTGAGGGGCGTTAATGCTTCAAAGTAAGGATCAAGGAGATCCTCCGGCGCGTCCTCACGCTCTTTTTTGCCGTAGGTTTTGATGCGGTTTACGTTATCTAACAGGCCTGCAATCTTTAAAAGCTCCGCGATGGAGAGGGTGCTGCCGATCTCTAGGGATTTAATCGAAAAGCCCAGGTCCTTGTTGCTTCCAAAGGAGGTGCTTCCGGACTTAAAGATCTTTGCGATGGCATCTCTGGTCTCGCCCTGGTTTACGCGGATCTCCTGAATGTCCGTGGAGGGCAGCAGCTCTCTGCAAAGCTTTCGCCCTGGTTCGGAATC
Organism: Lachnospiraceae bacterium; assembly: GCA_017400965.1. Lineage (GTDB taxonomy): Bacteria > Bacillota > Clostridia > Lachnospirales > Lachnospiraceae > Acetatifactor. Next base: position 4,799 of record JAFPRF010000122.1, on the reverse strand, counting down.
GGCCTTTTGCGAAAGCAGGTCGATGATCTTTGTATATTCTAGCGTTCTTAAAACTTTCTCGTTCATAATGACTCCTAAATCTAGTAAAGAAAACAATATTCCATTTCATATTTTAGCACAAACGAAAGGGAAACAAAAGTATTTAATGTTAAGTTAAGGTTTTTGTGTTACACTAGGTTCATAAGCTGAAAAAGGAGGTACGGATCATGAGACTGCTTTTGGCGGAAGATGAGGAAGAGCTGAGCGAGGCATTGGCAGCAGTGCTGCGTCACAACAACTATTCCGTGGATACGGTGTTTGACGGGCAGGAAGCGCTGGATTACCTGGAGGGACAGGAATATGACGGCGTGATTCTGGACATCATGATGCCCAAAAAGAGCGGCATAGAAGTCTTAAAGACGATCCGTTCCCATAAAAATCAGGTACCGGTGCTGCTCCTTACCGCGAAGACGCAGGTCGATGATCGCGTGGAAGGGCTCGATGCCGGCGCGGACGATTATCTCGGAAAACCCTTCGCCATGAAGGAGCTCCTCGCGAGGGTGCGCGCCATGACCAGGCGCCAGAGCAGTAACCTGACGGACAATATGTTAACCTACGGGAACCTAAGCCTGAACCGCGTGACCTTTGAGCTCTCCGTGGGAGAGGAAAAGATCCGCCTTGCCAATAAGGATTTTCAGATGATCGAGATGCTGATGGTCAATCCGGGGCAGATCATTTCCACGGAGCGTTTCATGGAAAAGATCTGGGGCTACGATTCCGAGACCGAGATCAGCGTCGTTTGGGTATATGTCTCCAACCTTCGAAAGCGCCTTGTGCAGCTAGGCGCGGACGTGGAGATCAAGGCCGTGCGCAATCAGGGATACTCGCTGGAGCAGAAGAAATAAGGAGCAAAGCAAATGATTCAAAAGCTTCGAAGACAATTTATCCTCATCGCAATGAGTTCCACCTTTGCGGTGCTGTTCATTATCATCGGAACGCTGAATATCCTAAACTATGCATCGATGGTGCGACAAAAGGATGACATCCTAACCATACTGTCGCAAAATCAGGGACGATTTCCCGCGATGTTTGGTCCCAAGAGGGAGATGCGGGAGGACGAAAGCTTCTCGCAGGGAAAGGAAAACATGAACCTTCCCTGGAAGTTTGATGGGGAATGGAACGGGCCATGGCGTAGGGAAGACTTTTCGCGTGAGATGCCTTACGAGACGAGATTTTTTAGCGTTACCATTGAAGATGGGGAAGTGGTGAGAAAGGACCTCGGCATGATCGCGTCCATTGAGGAAGACGATACGGAAGCCTACGCCAAGACCGTTTTGCAAAAGTATGAAAAGAGGGGGACGAGCAAGGGCTTTTATGACGAGTATCGTTACCTGATCACGAAGACGGATAAGGGCTATTACGTGCTTTTCGTAGACGCGGCATCGGATCTCTCGAGCTTCCGCAAGGTTCTGCTGACAAGTATCGGCGTGTCCACGCTAGGTATTTTCGCCGTATTTATCCTGGTACTCTTTTTCTCCAAAAAGGTCTTTAAGCCGGTGGAGGAGAGCTATCATAAACAGCGCCACTTTATCACGGATGCCAGTCATGAATTAAAGACGCCGCTGACCATCATCTCCGCGAACGTGGAGGTCATGGAGATGGAGTCGGAGGAGTCCAAGTGGAGCCAAAGCATCAAAAAGCAAGTGAGCCGCATGATCGGATTGGTGGATCAGCTCGTGACGCTCTCTAGGCTCGATGAGCAGGTGGAGAGCAGCAAGCAGCGGTTTTCCTTAAGCGAGGCGATCTCAGATACGGCGCAGAATTACCTTCCCGTCGCGGAGAGTAGCGGCAAGGAATTGGAGCTGGATATTGAAGAGAACATTATCTTAAACGGCGATGAAAAGCAGATCCGTCAGCTGACGGGGCTTCTTATGGACAACGCCATGAAATACGCCTCCGGCGGAGAGGGCGGAAAGATCCGCGTACGCCTTTCCTTAAAGCACAGGAGCAAAAAGGCGGAGCTGACGCTATGGAATACGGTGGACGAGATCACCCAGGGTGCGCACGACGAGCTTTTCGAGAGATTCTATCGTCCGGACAGCTCGCGCAATTCCAAGACGGGCGGTTCCGGCATCGGACTTTCGATCGTAAAGTCCATCGTCGAAGCCCATCATGGAAAGGTTTCAGCCACGAGTAAGGACGGCAAGAGCTTGGAATTCAAGGCAGTTTTACCGCTTAACTAAATAAATCATCTAAAAGGGAAGCAAAAAAGCTTCCCTTTTTTTGAATTTAAGGCAAACTTTAGTTTCCGTTTAAGGTAGGTTTAAGGTTGACTCTGTAAAATGAGTCTCAGAAAGAGAGGAAAAGCCTATGACTTATCAAGATACTTTCAAAAGATATGAACTGAAATACCTGATCACGAAGGACCAAAAGGAAGGACTGCTGCAGGCGATGGACGGGCGCATGGCGCTGGATGCATACGGCAGGACGACCATTATGAATATCTATTACGACACGCCGGACAGTCTTCTGATCCGCCGGTCTTTGGAAAAACCCGCTTACAAAGAAAAGCTCCGCCTTCGCAGCTACGGGGTAGCATCCAGCGATACGAAGGTTTTCGTGGAGCTAAAGAAAAAGTACGAGGGCATCGTCTACAAAAGGCGGACTAGCGTCACGGAAAAGGAAGCGGTGGAGTACTTAAATCATGACAGACCCTTCGCCCAGACGGACCAGATTACGGAAGAGATCGATTATTTCAAGGCCTTTTATCAAAATCTGATCCCGGCGATGGTGATCTCCTACGAAAGGGAAGCCTACTTCGACATAGAAGGGTCCGATCTTCGGATCACCCTCGATGAGAACATTCTCTGGCGTGAGGAAGACCTAACCCTTCGCAGCAAGGCCTACGGAACCCCGATCCTTCGGGACAATCAGACGCTGGTGGAAATCAAGGTGGGCGGCGCGATGCCAATCTGGCTGGCACATGACCTATCGGAGCTGGGGATCTTCCAGACCTCGTTTTCCAAATACGGTAATGCCTATTTACAGAAAGAATTGCAGCTAAGGCGCGGCAAGATCGCATAGTTTAGAAAGGTGGTAATGAATATGACAACATTATTTCAAGGCGTTTTTGATACAACATCTTCCGCTTCCCTGCAGGTTGGCGATTTCCTGATCTGCCTGGGCGCGGCTCTGATCCTCGGATTTTTCCTGGCAATCGTCTCCTCCTATAAGGCGAACACGTCCCAGAGCTTTTTCTTATCCATCGCGCTATTACCCGCAGTGGTCTGCGTCGTGATCATGATGGTGAACGGCAACGTGGGCGCCGGCATCGCGGTGGCGGGAGCCTTTAGCCTCGTGAGATTCCGTTCCGCACCGGGTAGCGCAAAAGAAATCTGCGCGATCTTCCTCGCCATGGGCGCGGGCCTGATCCTCGGCATGGGCTACGTCGGTTACGCGGTACTCTTTACCGTGATCCTCTCCGCAGTGCTTTTCGCCTACGTACAGCTCGGCATCGGAAATAAGCAAAGCCTTCCCCAGGAGAAGACCTTACACGTAACGATCCCGGAAAACCTTGATTATGAAACCGTTTTCGAAGAGATCCTCGAAAAATACACGGCAAAGCATGAACTGACCAACGTAAAGACCACCAACATGGGGAGCCTCTTTAAGCTCACCTATGGCATCACCTTAAAGGAGATCGGAAGGGAAAAGGAATTCCTCGACAAGCTCCGCACCAGAAACGGCAACCTCGAGATTTCGCTTTCCAAACGCGATAAGTCCCAGCAGATCGAACTGTAATCCGCTAGGCGTAGAAAGGAGTTTATCATGAAGAAAAAACAATTATTCCATAGATTTTCAAAGACCGTGGCCATTGCCATTTTAACGGCAGCGCTTCTCCTTAGCGGCTGTACCTCGGCGCAGGATGCGACAACCGAAAGCGTCGTTACCGCATCCGAATCCACTTCGGTAAGTGCGGTGCAGACGATAGCGTCAGTTGATGCAGCAAACACTGCGTTGGTGAGCAGCTTCGATACCAGCGACATGTTCTCCGACCGCGACCAAAAAACCGACTATGATGAGTCCGAGTGCATCCTGATCACCTTAAACGGCGACAGTGCATCCTGCGATGGCAAGGGTGTCACCGTGGAAGCCGGGACCGTGATCATCAAGGAGGCAGGCAATTACATCCTGCGCGGCAGCTTTAACGGTTCCATTCGCGTGGAGACCGCAGAGGATGCCAAGGTATGGCTGATCTTAGACGGCGTGACCATCACCTCAAATGGCACGGCTGCCATCTACGCAAAGACGGCGGACAAGGTCTTCGTAACGACCGCAAAGGATAGCAAGAATACCATTACCAACACGGGTGATTTCGAAGCGATCGATGAAAATAATATCGACGGCGCGATTTATTCCAAGTGTGACCTCACCCTTAACGGAAACGGCACGCTGGTTGTTTCTTCCGAAAAGGGCCACGGCATCGTCTCCAAGGATGACTTAAAGATCACCAGCGGTACTTACGAGATCACCGCAGGAGACCACGGCATTTCCGGTAAGGACAGCATCCGGATCCTGGACGGCAGCATTACCATCACCTCCACGGAGGATGGTCTGCACTCTGGTAACGATGAGGATGCGGACAAGGGTTATGTTTATATCGCAAACGGCAACATTAAGATAAACGCTGGCGATGATGCCATTCACGGGGAATCCCGAGTTGTGATCGCAAATGGTACGATCGACGTTGCAAAGTGCACGGAGGGTATTGAAGCGGCGATCGTGGAGATCGCAGGCGGCGACGTGAACGTGGTGGCAAG
>JAFPRF010000121.1 GCA_017400965.1 Lachnospiraceae bacterium | reverse complement strand
GTTACGTGATCCATACGAAGGGAGAGCTCAGACAGCGCATCTTTAAGATCTGTTCCTCCATGGAAGCGGAGAAGGAGGCTAGAAGGGCGGGCAGATATTACATGCTGAAGTCCTATCTGATGCAGATACTGATCCTTGTGATGCGCGAGCAGGCAGAGCCTGAAAAGCCCACGGACGGTTACGTATTTGAGTCCACGAATAAAAAGTATGTTGTGGAGAAAATCCTGACCTACTTTGAGGATCATTACAGCGAAAAGATCTCGCTTGATCAGATCGCGGATAACATGTATCTGTCGCCCTTTTACGTATCGAAGATCTTTAAGAGTGAGACGGGAGACGCACCGATCCAGCATCTGATCAAGATCCGTTTGGAGAAGGCGAAGGAGCTCCTCGAGCAGGGCAAGGCCCAGAGCGTTCAGGAGGCTGCGGCTATGGTAGGGTATGATGATGCCTATCATTTTAGCAAGCTTTTCAAGAAGCGTTTTGGCATCACTCCGACCCAGGCGAGGAAGCTGGAAGGTCTGTAAAATGCGGGAAAGATTGATATTTTTTTGACGGTATGTTTTTTTTGAAGTACTTGTGGAAAAAATATTTTCAAGCAAAAGTATTTGTGTTACGCTCGAAATATAGAAACCTGTTATCAACAATTTATCGTATTGGAGAGGGCGCGACATGAGATATTTTTTTGAATCAAAATTAGAAAGAAACGAGAACGGTTACATCATTAACATTCCCTTTAATATTTGGGAGGTTTGCAAGATGCGTGACGTGATCCAGGCAGACATCGTTCTGGACAATCGCATCATTTCCTGCGAGCTGCTTCCGAGGGAAAAGGGCAACTATTACATTCAGCTCGAGGATGAAGATGCTTCTGGCATCGAGCTGGGCGCGCCGCACCAGATACTGCTGCACATCACGGGGTCGCTCATCCGCATGGACCAGAACAGTCCTTTTAGCTTTGAACATCCCGTACGCAAGATCGATGGCATCAAGGTGATCAAGCAGCCCGAGGACGGTCTTTGCGGACAGGCCTGCGTTGCCATGCTGGCAGACCGCACCATCGCCGAAGTCATCACCATCATGGATTGTCGCGAGTGGCAGGCAACCATGGGCCGCGTGATCTCTGCGCTGAATTACTACGGCATCGACCATACCGACGTCATCAACTACACCGAGGGCCGCGACGTTGTTCTGCCTAAGTGCTGTATCATGATGGAGAGAATGGGGCGCTATTGCCACTACCTGATCCACTACGATGGACTTTTCTACGATTCCAACCTGGGCGTGCTGCAGGAGTACGACATGAGCAAGCTCCTCGGATTCTTAGAGATTAAATGCTAGAAAAAAGGCCGCATTTCCGCGGCCTTTTCTATTTATAAAAGAAATATTAAATCTCTCAATTGACACCTTGATATAAAAACAAGAGGAAAATTGAGAAAAATAGAGAAAACGCAAGATAAATGCATCTGGACTTCCGTGAATTGGTTTGCAAACGGGAGCCCAGAATTTTATTATATGGGATAGTGATTAGCACTCAAAACAAAAGAGTGCTAACAAACCACAAATGCAGCGGTTTCGCAGAAAAGCGGAACGAGAGCGAGAGCAAGGAGGCAAATAGTTATGAAGTTAGTACCTTTGGGCGACAGAGTCGTATTAAAGCAGATGGTTGCCGAGGAGACCACGAAGTCCGGCATCATCCTGGCAGGTAAGGAAAAGGAGAGACCCCAGCAGGCTGAGGTTTTGGCAGTTGGCCCTGGCGGCATCGTAGATGGCAAGGAAGTTGCCATGCAGGTGAAGGTTGGCGATAAGGTCATCTTCTCCAAGTACGCAGGAACGGAAGTAAAGCTGGATGACGAAGAGTATCTGGTTGTAAAGCAAAGCGACATTCTCGCTATTATTCAATAAGAGAATCGGAGGGTAAACAGTCATGGCAAAAGAGATTAAGTATGGCGCAGAGGCACGCGCCGCATTGGAGGCTGGCGTAAATCAGCTGGCTGATACCGTAAGAGTGACCCTTGGACCTAAGGGCAGAAACGTAGTTTTGGATAAGAATTTTGGCGCACCCCTGATCACCAACGATGGCGTGACCATCGCTAAGGAGATCGAGCTTGCTGACGCATTCGAGAACATGGGCGCACAGCTCGTTAAGGAAGTTGCTACGAAGACCAACGACGTAGCAGGTGACGGTACCACCACCGCAACCGTTCTGGCACAGGCTATGGTAAACGCTGGTATGAAGAACCTCGCTGCAGGCGCTAACCCCATCATCCTGAGAAAGGGTATGAAGAAGGCAACGGACTGCGCAGTAGAAGCCATCGCAAAGATGAGCCAGAAGGTCAACGGTAAGAATCACATCGCGAGAGTTGCAGCCATCTCCGCAGGGGATGACGAGGTTGGACAGCTCGTTGCAGACGCTATGGAGAAGGTATCCGGAGACGGTGTTATCACCATCGAGGAGTCCAAGACCATGCAGACCGAGCTTGACCTTGTAGAAGGCATGCAGTTCGACAGAGGTTACATTTCCGCATACATGGCAAGTGACATGGATAAGATGGAGGCAGTTCTTGACAATCCTTACATCCTGATCACCGACAAGAAGATTTCCAACATTCAGGAGATCCTGCCTTTGCTTGAGCAGATCGTTCAGTCCGGCGCAAAGCTGCTGATCATCGCTGAGGACGTTGAGGGCGAGGCTCTGACCACTTTGATCGTCAATAAGCTGCGTGGCACCTTCAATGTTGTAGCCGTTAAGGCACCTGGCTATGGCGACAGAAGAAAGGCTATGCTGGAGGATATCGCCATCCTGACCGGCGGTACCGTTATCTCCTCCGAGCTTGGCTATGAGCTCAAGGATGCTACACTGGATCAGCTTGGCCATGCAAAGAGCGTTAAGGTACAGAAGGAGAATACCGTCATCGTTGACGGCGAGGGCGACAAGGAAGCCATCAAGGCTCGTATCGCTCAGATCAAGAATCAGATCGAGGAGACCACCTCTGATTTCGACAGAGAAAAGCTTCAGGAGAGACTGGCTAAGCTGGCTGGCGGTGTTGCAGTGATCCGTGTTGGTGCAGCTACCGAGACCGAGATGAAGGAAGCTAAGCTTCGCATGGAGGACGCTCTGGCAGCTACGAGAGCAGCCGTTGAGGAAGGCATCATCTGTGGTGGTGGTTCCGCATACATTCATGCTTCCAAGGAAGTTGCAAAGCTGGCTGACACCCTCGAGGGTGATGAGAAGACCGGCGCAGCCATCGTTATGAAGGCTCTGGAAGCGCCTCTGTTCTACATCGCAGCAAACGCAGGTCTTGAGGGCAGCGTTATCATCAACAAGGTTCGCGAGTCCGAGGTTGGCATTGGCTTCGATGCACTGAAGGAAGAGTACGTGAACATGGTAGAAGCAGGCATCCTGGATCCCGCAAAGGTGACCAGAAGCGCTCTGCAGAACGCTACCAGCGTGGCAAGCACCCTGCTCACCACCGAGAGCGTTGTTGCTACCATCAAGGAAGATACCCCTGCAATGCCCGCAGGCGCAGGAATGGGCGGAATGATGTAAAGCGCGGCTTTTGCGAATACTCTTTGATCGACTAAATACAGATCAAAATGAGAACCTTACCGAGAAATTGGTAAGGTTCTTTTTTTGAGAGCAACTCGTTGAATGCCATTCACTATCTATGGATGCAGACCACAAGACGAGTAAATGGGATTCAAGAAAGGAGGGAAGATAGAAATGCAAAACTGGATGGCGGATGGCTAGATGAAAAAAGGAGGAACAAAAAATGTTCAAGGTATATTTTTTTGAGGTAGACCCAAGAAGATGCAAATACGATCCCGTTACCCAGGAACTCATCGTCGGATATACATTGACGAATAAGAAGGATCGACATGTGGGAGTACCGGAGGATCTTTGGTATGGATTGAAAGCGGCGCGATATGCAGATGACTTCTATAGAGACCATATTCGTGGCAAATATGATTGGGAACAAATGAAATAGTCAATTGGTATTTTTTGGAGACCTCCTTCCACAAACATTGTAATTAATTCTTCCCGCTGTCGTTTTAGGACGGCGGGAACTTCTAAATTTTTTGTGAATCCCCTTTTACAAAGGCGAGGAACGTGTTATACTTGTATTTGTATGATTATGGGTTTCCATGCGAACCCGTATGGAAAAGCCGAAGGTAGGTATGCGTTATGGACGAAGATCAGCAGAGGTCTGAGATGAGACAACGACGCGTCAAACGGCTGAAAAAGATGATCATAACGAGTATTATGGTCGGAATCATTGTCCCTTGGGTGGCATGTACCGTTCTGTTTGTATTCGTGTTTCAGATGAATCGCCGAATGCAGGAGAATGAACAGCGCCTGATGACGCTGACGGAGCTGGTCGCGAAGCAGGGCGGACAGATCGAGGAACTCAGCGGCCTCCTAAAGGAAGAGCTTCTTAGCCGCCGCATGCAAAATGAAATGCTGGCGGAAAAGAAGGCGCTTCCCGCAATCGAGGAGCAGCAAGAGGAAGAAGCGGTCACCGAAGTAGCGGAGACGGAGACGAACGTGCACAAGGTGTATCTCACCTTTGATGACGGACCGAGCATTTATACAAACGAGATCTTGGACATTTTGAAAAAATACGACGTGAAGGCAACCTTCTTTGTCCTTGGCAAAGAGGGCGAGGAAGCGCAGGCAGCGATGCGGCGCATTGTCGAGGAGGGGCATTCCTTAGGAATGCATTCCTATGACCATCACTACGAGAAAATCTATGCTTCGAAGGAAGCGTTTGCACAGGATTATCAAAAGATCAAGGATTATCTTTTTCAGGTAACGGGCACAGAAAGCAAGCTCTATCGCTTTCCTGGCGGAAGCTCGAATACCGTGACGAACGTCGACATACATGAATTTATCGATTATTTGAATGAG
>JAFPRF010000120.1 GCA_017400965.1 Lachnospiraceae bacterium | reverse complement strand
GTCGCAGGGAGAAGTCAAGGCACTGATACCGAAGGCGTACCTTCCGAATTATTCGGAGTTTTACGAGTGCAGATGGTTTGCGTCGGGAAGGGGCCTGCGCGGGGAAAGCATACGGATCGGAGAGAAGGAGATTCCCTTTGGCATGGACGTGCTAGCGGAGGATTACGATGGCGGCGCTGTGCTCGGGGTGGAGATCTGTGAGGATTTATGGGTACCAGACAAGCCGAGTACGCATGCGGCGCTGGCGGGTGCAAATCTGATTGCGAACCCGTCCGCTTCCGATGAACTGATCGGTAAACAGGAATATCGAAGGGAGCTCGTAAAGCAGCAAAGCGGTGCCTGCTATTGTGGTTACGTCTACGCTTCTGCGGGGACGGACGAGAGCAGTACGGACCTTGTATTCTCGGGGCATGCGATCATTGCGCAAAATGGTGGCATCCTCAAGGAGTCCATTTTTCCTGAGGGCTCGCAGGTGACGAAAGTTTTGGTTGATCTTGGAATGATGATGCATGACAGAAGAAGGCAGAATACCTTTGAGAATCATGAAAATGCCGCGTACAGGCGCGTTGGCGTGAGCATACAGCCTGCTACGGCAAGGGAAGCCGATATCGCCGGGATGGCGGATATTTTGAAGGCGCAGGACTATTTTATCGCTAGAAATCCGTTTGTTCCCGCGGACAATGCAGCCAGGGATGCCAGATGTCGCAGGATACTGCAGATTCAGGCGAATGGGCTAGCGACAAGGGTGCGGGCAACTGGAATCCATAACTTGGTGATCGGCGTATCGGGCGGACTGGATTCCACGCTGGCGCTGATCGTCTGCGCGGAAGCGAAGAAGCTCGTCCCGGAAATCAGGATCATTTCGTATACCATGCCCAATCAGGGGAACACTTCAAAGCTGACCCATGACAATGCGTCAAGGCTAATGGAACTCCTTTCGGATGAAACGCATGAGATCCCGATACGGGAGGGCGTTGATTTGCACCTTGCGCAGTTGGGGCATGCGCTTGATTACCAGGGAGAGGGCGACGTCACTTATGAAAATGCGCAGGCGAGAATGCGGACATACCTTCTGATGGATGCCGCCAACATGAAAAACGCCCTTGTCGTCGGGACGGGCGATCTCTCCGAGCTGGCGCTGGGATGGTGCACTTACAATGGGGATCACATGTCCATGTATGCGGTGAACGCTTCCGTACCGAAAACGCTGGTGCGATTTGTATGCAAGGCCTATGCCGAGATTTGTGGGAGTAAAGAGATCAAGGAGGTTTTGCTTTCCATCTGTGATACGCCGATCTCTCCGGAGTTGACGCCCAGTAACGGAGGCGAGATCGCACAGAAGACGGAGGAGAAGATCGGTAAGTATGACCTGAACGATTTCTTCTTGTATTACGTGCTTCGTTATGGGTTCGAGCCGGCGCGGGCAGCAGCCTATGCGCTCAAGGCCTATCCGGAGCTTTCCCTGGAGGAAGTGAAGACCGCAGCCCGGAATTTCTTTAGACGCTTTTTCACGCAGCAGTTCAAGAGGAGCTGTCTGCCGGACGGGCCCAAGGTGGGGTCCGTTACGCTATCTCCGAGAGGCGACTGGCGCATGCCCAGCGACGCATCGGTCGCGCTTTGGATGGAGGATCTGGCTACGGCCTCGGCTTCCGTACGCTCCTGACGCAGAAGTACGGCCACAACGGGATCATGTTATAGACAAAAATGTGCTTATAGGTAGTAAAAAAATGTAACAGGAATGAGTATTGTTTTGCAGCATGGTTTCTTTTATAATGATGTATATGGGGTAATATGGCGAAAGCCTTTTTATTTGGAATCATGGGGTAAAACAATATGGGTGGTGACATCTCTATGCTCGCAAAGACGGAAAGCGAACTGCTCGTTACGCTGTCAGTTGCGCTTTTTATGATCCTCCTGGGATTGATATTGGCGATCCTTACGGATCCCTATTTGAAGAAAGGCCATCGTAAGTATCTTTTGTGTGCTTCTTTGGTGGTTGCGTGCCTGGTGGCGCAAGGGGAGTTGGACGTATATTTGGGGACCTATGAGGTCTCGCGCATGGGGCGAATCTTAGTAGCCATGCTAGGGTATCAGCTAAGGCCTCTCGTGCTGACGCTGTTTATTTGGCTGCTCGATCTGGAGAAAAAGAGAAGGTGGCTATGGATTCCCTTGGCGGCTAACGCTTTGGTTTACGCAACGGCGCCGTTTTCATCGATTGCCTTTACGATTCACAAAGATTATTCCTTTGGACGCGGCCCGCTTGGCTTTACGTGTCACTTCGTGAGCCTCGCGCTTTTGGTTTACCTTTTGGTATTATCCATCCAAAAGTTTGGCAAGCGAAAAAGGGTGGAGAGAGCGGTTCCCGTGGCGATCACGTTTACCATTTTCGCTGCCGTAGCTGCGGATTACGTACAAGCAGACGCACAGTGGGTAAGCTTTTTGACCGTGGCGATGGTTTCGAGCTGCGTATTCTTTTACATTTGGATCCATCTGCAGTTTGCGATCGAGCATGAACGCGCGATCCTCGCAGAACAGCAGATGCAGCTGACGATCGCGCAGGTACAGCCGCACTTCTTATACAGCGCGCTGTCCACGATCCAGGCGCTCTGTAAGGCAGACCCGGATAAGGCCTTCGACATTACGGAGAAGTTTACGAACTACCTGAACGAGAATGATGCGACGCTAAAGCGCAGAGGCCTGATCCCCTTCAGTAAGGAGCTCGAGCACACGAAGGTGTACGCGGAAGTGGAGATGGCGTGCTTCCCGGATTTCCGCATGGAATATGACATAAAGGATGATGATTTCCTCGTTCCCGCGCTGACGCTGCAGCCCATCGTAGAGAATGCGCTTCGGGGTGACGAGAGAATCCGTGCACAGGGTCTCATTCGCGTCAGCGCGAGCCGCGAGGGCGACTATTACGAGATCATCGTATGGGACAATGGTTCCGGCTTCCAGAGCAATCCTACGAAGGATGAAGAGCATTCGTATCACATCGACGTGGAGAATGTACGAGAGCGCATCGAGAACATGTGCGGCGGTACGCTGGAGGTGGAAGGCTTCCCGAACGACGGTACCATCGTAACGATCCGCATTCCCGTAAATGCACCCGTCAAGAAAGAAACAGAAGAAAACGAATAATGAAGCTTAAAAAGCCCTGCAGGCTTGATCACCTGCAGGGCTTTATTTCTTGCTTTTTTATTCCGTTAGGATGGGCTTTAAGATGCTTTCGATCAGGTCATAGCGCTCACTATTCAGCTTTGCGGTGAGCTGATTCATGGCAGTCGCCTCGCTGACTTCGGGCTCCGTCGCTGCAATGGACTTTGCCTTTTCGTAGCCTTCCGAAAGTACCTCCTCCAGCATCTCAGGGCGATAGCCGTTGATGTAAAGAATTCCGTTTTCACTACCAGGCGTCGCGCCGTCGGCCTTTCCGTTCAGATTCCAGAAGACGATCTTCGGCATCTGATAGCCGGCGATCTTCCACTTGTTCTGGATGCTCTCGAAGAGGGCCTTGCGATTTCCGGCAACGTCCGTACCTTCCATGTCCCAGCCAGAGCCCCTAGCCACGTCGAAGTCCATGTCGGTGAGGAAGAGGACGTAAGAGGGCAGATCCTCCTGCTTTAGGATCTCCGAAACAGCCGCATCGAGGATCAGGTCGAGGACTGCGGTGAAGTCCATGTTGTTGCATTCCTCATGGCTTTCAATCAGGCCAAGGCGATCGGACAGCGCTTCGGCAGTCGTAAGGCTAACCAGTCTCGGCTTTACGGAGAAGGTGATGAACTTATTCTTAAAGGAGCCGGTCAGGCGCTCGGAGAAGTAGATGGTCAGTGCGTCCGCAGCCTCGAGCATTGTCGCGTGAGAGCTGTCGCAAAGAAGCCTTGTCATGGACATGGAACCGTCGCGTACCACAAGCGTTTTACGCGTCTCCTCCTTCGGGAGCATTGCCCAAAGGGCTTCGTAATCCGCGTTCGGCGTAAAGATGCCGCGCCAGTCACCGATCTCGTAGGCATGGCAGATCTCGATGGGACTTACGTCCTTCGCGGAAGGCTCCAATGTTTTGTCCTGCAGGGAAGTCACGTAAGCATGGAATTTCGCGGAAATGGTCTTATACAGGAAGGCCGTGTAGGGAAGGAGCTGACGCGTCGCGTAGGCTTCCAGTTTGGCGCTTTCCCTTTTCGAACTTTGCTTTTCGTTCAGGTATGCCGTGAGCTCGGAAAGGGCGCTCACGTATTCGCGCTCGGACAGGTTCGACGCCTTTAACAGGGCAGTCAGAACGTTCTTGTCCTCAGCCTTTTTTACGGGCACGGTGGGCAGATACTTCGCAAGGGAAGAAACCTTGGCCCTTTCGCCCTTTTGCAGCGCCTGAAGGGACGCTATGTCGTCATGGAGCTGACCTGCGACGATTGCTGCGGCCTCGCCCGCGATCTCCGCATTTTCATCAGCGGTAAAGGGAAGCAGCGCATCCCAGCGCGCATATAAAGGAATTAGGGGAAGGAGCTCTTTCAAGAGGGCAGGGCGTTCTTTAGCAAGGAACGAAAGGCATGCGTCAAAAATGGCGCTTTCCCCCTTGCCGCCTCTTACGTCGCCGGTCTGGAAGAAGAGCTTTACGGCGAGAAGCGCATCCTCGTCATAGGCCTTTGCGGC
>JAFPRF010000119.1 GCA_017400965.1 Lachnospiraceae bacterium | reverse complement strand
ATTGCGGATAGCACCTGCAATGGTGGTGGAGGTAGCCCAGGTATCAGCACCGCCGAGTACACGGTCGGTTACAAGAACACCCTTGTCTGCTCCCATTGCAATTGCCTCAAGAAGTACATCGGTAGCCTTGGGAAGGCCCATGGTAAGTACGGTAACTTCTGCGCCGTACTGATCCTTTAATCTGAGTGCTGCCTCAAGTCCGGCCTTGTCGTCCGGATTCATGATCGTAAGCATGGCTGCACGATTTAAGGTTCCGTCGGGATTGAACTTAACTCCGCCCTTGGTATCGGGAACCTGCTTAATACATACTATGATCTTCACTTGTTTTCGCTCCTTTCATTACTTCAGAATATTGGCAGAAATTACCATTCTCTGAACTTCACTGGTTCCTTCATAGATCTCAGTGATCTTCGCGTCACGCATCATACGCTCTACTTCGTACTCTCTGGTGTAGCCGTAACCGCCGTGGAGCTGAACAGCCTTGGTGGTCACTTCCATAGCCATCTCTGCAGCGTACAGCTTAGCCATAGCAGCTTCTACGCTGTAAGAGGTCTTGTGATCCTTGGTGTACTGATCCTTGGTGGTAGCTGCCTTGTATACCATGAACTGAGCAGCCTGAGCCTTGGTAGCCATGTCAGCCAGCTGGAACTGGGTGTTCTGGAAGGAACCGATGGCCTTACCAAACTGCTTTCTCTCCTTAACGTATGCAATGGTTCTCTCAAGAGCGCCCTCGCCGATGCCCAGTGCCTGTGCAGCGATACCGATACGGCCGCCATCCAGGGTATGCATTGCGATGTTGAAGCCCTTGCCCTGCTGACCAAGCAGATTAGCCTTAGGAATACGGCAATCGGTGAAGATCAGCTCGTAGGTGGATGAACCGCGGATACCCATCTTCTTCTCCTTGGTACCGAAGGTGAATCCAGGGGTGCCCTTCTCAACGATGAATGCGGAGATCTCCTTTAACATCTTGCCACGCTTCTCAACCATGCCGGTAACTGCGAAGATCACGTAAACGTCTGCTTCCTTACCGTTGGTGATGAAGATCTTGGATCCGTTCAGAACCCACTCTTCGCCGTCAAGAACGGCCTTGGTCTGCTGACCCTGTGCATCGGTACCAGCGCCGGGCTCGGTAAGACCGAATGCGCCGATCTTTCTGCCTGCTGCCAGGTCAGGAAGATACTTCTGCTTCTGCTCTTCCGTACCAAAGGTAAGGATGGGATCGCAGCAAAGAGAGGTGTGTGCGGAAACGATAACGCCGGTAGTACCGCAAACCTTGGACAGCTCCTCTACGCACATAGCGTAGGTCAGGATGTCACATCCCTGTCCGCCATACTCCTTGGGAATGGGAATACCCATGAAACCAGCCTTTGCCATCTTCTCAACGGTTACGCGAGGGAACTCCTCGGTCTCGTCTACCTCGATTGCAAGAGGCTTTACTTCCTTCTCGGCAAACTCTCTGAACAGAGCGCGTGCCATCTCATGCTTTTTGCTCAAAGTGAAATCCATGATTTCTTTCCTCCATAAAATTGTTATATAAAATCAAGCTTACTGTGCATCTACGGGAGTCTTGGTTCTGTCTGCGTTGTAGATGTAGAAGCCCTTGCCGCTCTTTACGCCGAGGTTGCCGCCGCGAACCATCTTGCGGATGAGGGGACATGCACGATACTTGGAATCGCCGGTCTCCTTATAGAGAACGTCCATGATCGCAAGGCAGATGTCAAGACCTACGAAATCGCCGAGCTCCAGGGGTCCCATGGGATGATTTGCGCCAAGCTTCATGGCTGCGTCGATGCCTGCTACGTCAGATACGCCTTCCATCTTGATGAAAGCTGCTTCGTTGATCATGGGGATCAGGATGCGGTTTACAACGAAACCTGCTGCCTCGTTCACCTGAACTGCGGTCTTGCCGATCTCCTCGGAGATCTTCTTGATGGTGTCAACGGTCTCCTGAGGAGTGTTCACGCCAGCGATCACCTCAACGAGCTTCATTCTGTCAGCGGGATTGAAGAAATGCATGCCGATCATGGGTCTGGTCAGGCCGTTTCCGATCTCGGTGATGGAAAGGCTGGAGGTGTTGGAAGCGAATACGCACTCAGGCTTGCAGATCTTGTCCAGCTCACCAAAAGTGGTCTTCTTAACGGTCATGTCCTCGAAAGCTGCCTCAACGATCAGATCGCAATCTGCGCAAAGGTCTTCCTTCAGACCGGGAGTGATCTTAGCAAGGATGGCGTCAACTGCCTCCTGGGTGAGCTTGCCTTTCTCAACGAGCTTCGCATAACCCTTAGCGATCTTGTCCTTACCGCCCTGAGCCCACTCCTGCTTGATGTCGCAGAGTGCAACTTCATAACCGTCAACCTGAGCAAATGCCTTTGCAATGCCCTGTCCCATGGTACCTGCACCAATAATACCTACCTTCATTGATAGTTCCTCCTTATATGTTTTTCTTGGATTTGATTACTTATTCTGGAAAGGCGCCTTTACCTTCTCCTTGTTCTTGTCAAGGAAGAAAGCCATGCCGTACTTCTGATCCTCGGTCTCGAAGCAATCTCCGAAGAGCTTCTCCTCGATCACGATCGCATCATCCATCTTTGCGTCAAGGCCTTCGTTGATGGCCTTCTTGCAGTTGCGAACTGCGATGGGTGCATTCTTTGCGATGGTTGCTGCCATCTTCTCAGCTGCTGCCATCAGAACTTCCTTTGCGCTCTTTACAACATTGCCCTCTGCGTCAACCTCAGCCTCGAACACTTCGTTTACAAGGCCGATGCGATATGCCTCGGGAGCCTTGATGTTGCGAGCGGTGTAGATCAGCTGCTTTGCCATGCCGGGGCTTACCAGACGAGCAAGTCTCTGGGTTCCGCCGAAACCAGGGGTGATGCCAAGGCCAACCTCAGGCTGTCCAAATACGGCATTTGCGGAGCAAAGTCTGATGTCACAGCTCATGGAGATCTCGCATCCGCCGCCCAGTGCGAAGCCGTTTACTGCTGCGATCACGGGAATGGGGAAGGTCTCCAGCTTTCTGAATACGTCGTTACCCTTCTTGCCGAAAGCCTCGCCCTCAGCCTTGGTCAGGGTGCTCATCTCTCCGATGTCTGCGCCTGCAACGAAGCTCTTCTCGCCAGCGCCGGTAAGAACCAGTGCGCGAACAGTGCTCAGGTCAACTGCGTCCAGCGTTGCATCCAGCTCATCGAGAACCTGGGAATTCAGTGCGTTCAGTGCTCTCTCACGATTGATGGTGATCACTGCGTACGCACCCTTTTGCTCATACAGAACGTAATCCATGTTTTTTCTCCTCTCTTTACGCACCAAAGAGAATACCCCCCGGAGGAAGCATTCTCTTGGTATTAGCCCTTATCTCAAGAGCGATTAGTCTTCAATTTTAACGATGGTAGCGCAGCCCATGCCGCCGCCGATGCAAAGCGTTGCAAGACCGGTCTTAGCGCCCTTTGCCTGCATCTCATGAAGCAGGGTAACCAGGATACGGCATCCGGATGCTCCAACGGGATGTCCAAGAGCGATCGCGCCGCCGTTGGGGTTGAGCTGCTTGTCAACGTCGATGCCAAGGTCCTTACCAACTGCTACGGACTGAGCAGCGAATGCCTCGTTAGCCTCGATGATGTCGAAGTCTTCGATCTTCATGCCAGTCTTAGCCATAACCTTCTTCACTGCTGCAACGGGACCGATACCCATAACCTCAGGACGAACGCCTGCAAGTGCGCCTGCTACGAAGGTAGCCATGGGCTTGATGCCAAGCTCCTTAGCCTTCTCCTCGCTCATCACAACGACTGCAGCTGCACCGTCGTTGATGCCGGATGCGTTACCAGCGGTAACGAAACCACCCGGGTTGATGGGACGAAGCTTTGCAAGGCCTTCCATGGTGGAACCGGGACGAGGACCCTCGTCTACCTTGAACTCGATAACCTCTTTCTTCTTCTTAACGGTAACGGGAACGATCTCCTTGTCGAATGCGCCAGACTTCTGAGCTGCTTCGCACTTCTGCTGAGACTTCAGAGCGAACTCGTCGAGCTCTTCTCTGGTCAGACCCCACTCCTCGCAGATGTTGTCTGCGGTCTTGATCATGTGATAATCATTGAATGCATCCCAAAGAGCATCCTTGATCATGGTATCAACGAGGGTACCCTTATTCATTCTATAACCGAAACGTGCCTGAGGAATTGCATAAGGAGCCATGGACATGTTCTCCATACCACCTGCTACAACGATGTCAGCATCGCCTGCCATGATCATCTGTGCAGCCTGGTTTACGCAGTTCAGACCGGATCCGCAAACCACGTTCATGGTAACAGCGGGAACCTCGATGGGAAGACCTGCCTTGATGGTAGCCTGACGAGCTACGTTCTGGCCGAGACCAGCCTGGATTACACAACCCATGTAAACCTGATCTACCTGCTCTGGCTTAACGCCTGCACGGTTCAGTGCCTCCTTGATAACGATCGCACCAAGATCCGCTGCGGGAGTGGTGCTAAGGGTTCCGCCCATGGTACCGATCGCGGTACGACAAGCGCCGGCTAAAACTACTTTTCTTGCCATTTGTTTTTCCTCCGTTTTTTACTTTGATTTACTTGTTTTTTGATTGGTTTTTCGAGATTGTTATTTTTTTATCATTCGAGTCTTCCCCATTGTAACATAGTTGTCTTTCTTTTGCAATGACTAAAACGTGAATTTTCCGTGAAACAGATCTAAACGCGAAAAAAATGCCTTGGGGATTGGCGTATCCCCAAGGCAAACCTTCTTACCTTACGCTTCCGGCTCGATGAGTCCGTAGGTGTCACCCTTTCTCTTGTACACCACGTTCACCTGATCCGTTTCTGCGTTACAGAATACATAGAAGTTATGTCCCAGCAGTTCCATCTGGATGCAGGCATCTTCCGGATACATGGGCTTAATGTCAAACCTCTTTGTACGAACGATCTTGATCTC
This sequence comes from Lachnospiraceae bacterium, assembly GCA_017400965.1. GTDB lineage: Bacteria > Bacillota > Clostridia > Lachnospirales > Lachnospiraceae > Acetatifactor. The sequence goes on along the minus strand of JAFPRF010000119.1, from coordinate 3,765 downwards.
TTCTTCGTCTGCGTAATCGTTATCCACGTACGCCTGACTGAAATCACCGCCCGACTGGTGCTTGTCAACGATCTTGGTCTTATATTTCTTCAGCTGTCTTTCAATGATCTCTTCCACCAGGTCGATGGATACGTACATGTCATTGCTCACCTGCTCGGAGCGAATGATGTTGCCCTTCACAGGGATCGTTACCTCAATCTTCTGACGCTCTTTCTCTACGCTGAGCGTTACGTGAACCTCCGTATTGGGGTTAAAGTATTTGTCCAGCTTACCAATCTTATCCTCTACTGCTGATCTTAATCCGGGAGTTACTTCGATGTTTCTGCCTACAATAATAAATTTCATATGATCATCCCTTCCGTCATGAATTTCAATTACGAAACCGCGGTGCGGCTCCTCTCCGCTCATTCTTGGCTCCTTAGTAATTGTATAAGCATTATATCACAAATCTGCGTTGTTTTGCAACAATTTCCAAAATATTTTCCATGTTTTTGAATTTGAATCTGTCAACAAAATTCGCTGCTTTTTTCTGAAATTCGCTAAATTTGTAAGTATTCCACAAAACCTTTGTTCGTCTGATTTTCGAATGCATTTCGAATCGAATCGATTGAAAAACTGTGGATAACGTGCATAACTTAGTGCATAAATCGACATCGCATAAAAATAGGCATTTTTGAACGTGGATAACTTTTTACGTGGTTTTTGCAAACATTTCAAAATAACATATGTTTTGTGAACGAATTGTGAATGTTATACAGTTTGCCTTTTGTCAACATGGAAAAGCCAAAAAAAAATTTTTAGAAAACTTAACGAAACTGCTACTCAAATCCGAGCCACGTAAGCCCCTGCCGAGGTCGCCGCATTGGCACCGTCTGACACGGCTGTCACTACTTGTCTGATTGGCTTTTTGCGAACGTCGCCTGCGACGAAAATTCCAGGGCAACTGGAAACGCAGGTCTCATCCGCCAGCACGTAACCGGCCACATCCCGGTCTGCCAGACCCGCCACAAGCTCGCTGTCAGGATGGATACCTACCGCGATAAAGACGCCGTTTACGGGTACTTCCTTCTTCTCTCCCGTCTTTACGTCCTCGAGGATCAGCTTCTCCACCACGTCCTCGCCGACAATCTCCTTTACGACGTGGCTGTAGAGCACTTCCACGTTCTCCTTGGAAAGGAGCTCTTCCTGCAGCACCTTCGCGCCGCGGAGCTCATCGCGTCTGTGGATCAGGTAAACCTTAGCGCTGGTGCGCGCCAGATAGATGGCATCCTCGAGGGCCACGTCGCCGCCGCCCACCACGGCCACGATCTTCTTTCGAAAGAACGCGCCGTCACAGGTTGCGCAGTAGGATACGCCCATGCCCGAAAGCTCTTCCTCGCCCGGCACGCCAAGGAGCGCATGATGCGCACCCGTTGCAAGGATCACGGACTTGGTCTCGAGCTCTTCCTTCGCGGTACGCACGATCTTCTTATTGCCTTCGTCCTTGATCTCGAGGACTTCCGCCTCCTTGAAGGGCACCTCGAGCTTATCCGCATGCTCGCGGAATTTCATGCCCATGTCAAAGCCGTTGATCCCCGGCAGACCCAGGTAATTGTCCACCTCATAGGTGTTTAGGATCTGGCCGCCGCTCATGGGGCTTTTCTCCAAAACCAAGAGGTTCAGGCCTGCTCTCTTCGCATACACGGCTGCGGACAACCCCGCCGGTCCCGAACCAATAATAATCACGTCATACATTCTGTTTTCCTCCTTCTGTCATAGCTGTTTTTGCGCTTGCTCAGCACGGATTTCTTCGTTTCAAGCAAGCATGATATATGTTTTTGTAGTTTTCCAACGGAATTTATGATAAGATAAACTCAATCCTTATAGGAGGTGCTTACAATGAACTCAAATACTTCAAATAGCAACCGTCCCGTATGCCTTATTACCGGAGCATCCCGCGGGATTGGCAAAGCGATTGCAAAAGCGTTTGCAGAAGCAGGTTATGACTTGATACTTACCTGTTCAAAGACACTGTCTGAACTTGAAAAGTTTGCGCATGAACTAGAATCTCTAGGTTGCAACTGTCAGGCCTTTCAAGTCGATGCCAGTGATGCCACGCAGGCAGAAGCCCTATTTGCAAGCATCGAACGATTGGACGTGCTGGTAAACAACGCTGGCATATCCTATGTGGGTCTGCTTCATGAAATGAGCCCCGAGGAGTGGCGAAAGGTGCTCTCGACAAATCTAGATTCCTGCTTTTATACGAGCAAGTATGCCATCCCTCTGATGCTCAAAAACCATGCGGGGCGGATCATCAATATTTCCTCCGTCTGGGGGAACGTTGGTGCTTCCACGGAGGTTGCGTACTCCGCTTCCAAGGGTGGCGTGAATGCCTTCACGAAGGCTCTGGCGAAGGAGTTGGCACCAAGCAACATTCAGGTGAATGCGATCGCCTGCGGCGTCATCGACACATCGATGAATGCCTGCTTCTCCGAGGAAGACATGGAAGCCTTGCGCGCCGAGATCCCGGCGGACCGCATCGGCGATCCCGAGGAAGTCGCAAAGCTTGCGCTCCAGCTTGTCAATGCTCCCGCTTACCTCACCGGCCAGATCATCACCATGGACGGCGGCTGGACCTAACGCTTATTGGATCTTCTCCAGATCTTTCGGTCCTGCGCTTCCTTGATCAGCATGTCACGGAAGTCCGGGTGTGCGATGGAGATCAGCATCTCCGCGCGTTCCCAGGTCGAACGCCCCTCCAGATTGATCACGCCATATTCCGTCGCCAGGAAGTACACCTGACTTCTTGGCGACGTTATAATGTCTCCGTTAAACTGCGGCAAGATCCGCGAGTGCTTTACGCCATAGCGGTCTGTGTGGATCGAGCTCATGCAGATGAAGGCCTTTCCGCCTTTTGATGCCGAAGCGCCGATCAGGAAGTCCAGCTGTCCGCCGGTACCGCTGATCTGCCGCTTTCCGGTGCTCTCCGCTGCCACCTGTCCGTAGAGGTCTACGGCCACGCAGGCATTGATGGACACCATGTTGTCGATCTGCTCAATGACATACGGGCGGTTTACGTACTCCAGTGGATACGCCGCCACGCCCGGGTTGTCATCCAGCCATTCATACAATTCATTCGAACCAATGGCGCATCCAAATACGCCCTTGCCCCTATCAATACTCTTGAATTTATTCGTCAGCTTCCCCGCCTTGTACAGCTCATAAAACGCATCCGAGCAAAGCTCCGTGTGCATGCCGAGGTCCTTAATGTCAGACTGGGCAATGCACTCGCCCACGGCGTTCGGTATGCTACCGATGCCGAGTTGGAGCGTCGCGCCATTCACGATGTACGGAATGAGATGCTCCGCGATCTTTCGATCCACGGGTCTGGGCGGCGTCGGCTTCGCGTCCTCAAACGGCTCGTGCTCTCCCTCCACGACAAAGTCTACCTGCGAAATGTGAATGCACTCGTCATAACCTCCGCGGATCTTAGGCATGTTCTCATTCACTTCCACGATCACGATGTCCGCATCGCGACAGATCGGTCCGGCCACGCCCGTATTCACGGAGAAATTGAAATACCCGTGCTTATCCATGGGTGCAACACTCACCATGACCACGTTCACGTCCAAGAAGAATTCATAGTATGCCGCGTTGTTGTGGAACACCATGGGAATGTAATAGCATTTCCCCTCGTCGCAAAGCTTGCGCTCGTACGCCGAACAGTGCCAGCTATGGTAGATGAAATGCTCCTGCGACGGGTCGCACTCTGCCACCTCGATGGGT